>NZ_JYHN01000071.1:0-66494 GCF_000954015.1 Clostridium sp. FS41 | reverse complement strand
CTTGCACAAAGGCATGTGGAATTTAGTCTCGCACACTATTTTCAGATGCCCCGTTGGCATGCAAAAAACATCAAAACTGGGTGCTTATAGATTCATTATAAGGCAAATATATGAATTTGTTAAGGTGCAAAGTGGAAGTTAATTCCGCAAATTTACTGGAATAGTCCACAACTGGAATTTAGTTTTTCATTTAAGTTGATATTTCAAGCAACTTCAAGTTAAAGCTAATCTTTGCCTGCCAGCAATATGAAAATAGTCCTTCGCTGGAATAGATCACCGCTTTTCATTTTCGGAGATTCTCCCGCGTTTTTTGTTTCCGGTCTGTACACCTCGTGTACACTCATACTCACGCAGCATTCTCATCAACTCCAGTGCACTACGAAATGAAATATAGTTTCCTTTGCTGCATTTACCTTTTATACGCCCCTGCATACTGGAGAACTGCCGTTGATGAATTTCAATTACCAATGTTTCATATGCGCTTGTACCTAAGGCCATAAATCGATTCATATTTTGAATCTTTGTACAATATTTCAGAGGAGTATGCTCTCTGTCCAGTTCCCGCTTCACATATGCTTCTTTCATGTAGGCGTTCAAAAATCTTGGCTCTGTTGTTGCCATTGGCCGATGCAATCTCGCACATAATATATCAATCTTCAGTACCAAGTCCAGTATGCCGGTAAATTCTACTGGTTCCTTTAAATAAAAATTTATAATATTCCCACTTAGTTCTCCCTGCTTGTTTTTAATGCAAATAAGAAACACACTCATACGATCCGTGTTTGCCAGTGCAACGAACTCGCTTTCTTCCATATATGTCACCTTATCTCTCATATTTCCTTCATTGATAATGGCTTTATCCGCCTTGCCGCATATTATAACTCTGCCCCATAATGCCATTAGGCACTATAGGGCAGAATCAAACCCCACTTAAGGTGTTTCCCGAATCCAAGCTCCGTTTTCATCGACTTGGTATCCATCTGGTGTCATTTCATTTATATACAGGGACCCCAATGGGCGGCCATTCCGGTTCGTATATTCCCATCGCTTCGATACCCCGTTAAACGTCCAAGTCTTCTGCTGGTTATCAGCTGTTAGATAATACCATATTCCATCAATCTTCTGCCATCCCAGCAACATAACTCCGGTGAATGGGCTCAGGTAATACCATCTGCCATCGGTATCATCATAGTGCCATCCCTTTGTCATTCGACCGAACCAGCCATCGTGTACATCTGACAGGAAATACCACTTGTCCGTACTCTGGTCCAAGAACCAGCCGCTGTCCATAACGCCCTCACTGTCAAAATGATATGTGGCAATCTGGCTGCTTCCATTATGTGTGTATCGTATATTGGCCCAGCTATCTTTGATATAGGCTCCGTTGTTTAATACAAATGCCCACTTATGGTTAATCAGGTCAAAGTTATCCCATCTGCCATCGGTTCCTTCCAAATAAGTGCGGTAACCGTTTTCTGCACTGCTATTACCCGGTCCACGTCCTCCACCAGAAGAACCTTTTGAGCCGCCGCCCGAGCTGCCTCCGCCAGGGTTATCGCCTCCGCCAGGGTTGTCGCCTCCGCCAGGATTGTCTCCTCCGCCAGGATTGTCTCCTCCGCCAGGATTGTCGCCTCCGCCAGGATTGTCTCCTCCGCCAGGATTGTCGCCTCCGCCACTGCTAATACTGTCTACCAGTGCTTTCAGTGTATCAAAGGCATTCTCCAGATCATCAACCGAAGGTCTGGGCAGGCGGTTCAGCACTTCGACAGCCTCCTCCACAGCCTCAGTAATGGCATCTCTGTCTTCTGCGCTTACAGACCCATTATTCTTCAGGGCATTGGCGATATTAATCTCCTCCTGCAGCCTTTCTTTTGCTTCCTGCCACTGGGTATCGTCTTCGGGCTCATAGACAGCATACAGTTTCAAATCTCTTGTCACTGGATCTGAAGTATCATACATCCCTCCTCCAGACTGGCGTTTCGACAGGCCTGTGAACTCATACGCTATGCCTGTAACGGAATCCGTATAGCCTTCGTGAATATCTAAATCCATATAGTCTTCCGTATCATCCAAGGACCTGCCATCCCTTACCTTAAATGTGTGAACCTGCCCCCTTCCGGTATCCATGATGGTCACTTCATACGCTTTATAATAACTAAATACCAGAGTATCACCGATATTAGCTTCAAAGGCAAAGCTTCCAGTAAAATTCTCATCCTCATTCGGGTCAGGTGTTATCAGAACTTCATCGCAGGATGTATCACTCTCATCCTCTCCAAAATTAATTTTCCATAACCTGTATTCCAGATTTTCCAAAAGACTGGTGTCTAATTTTCCAAACGCTTTAATTGCTGGAGTCAGATTTGCATCCTCCACCAGTGGTTTATTGGTTCCATCCACCTTTCGTGTAAGTCCGATCTCCAAACTCCATGGTGTCTTAACGCTCTCCCCGTCATCCACTTCCTGCCTCACAGCTTCCGAAGCAGATGCCACCGGTGCGTGTCGGTCGAACTTAACTGTATAAGCTATCCGCTGCCCGTTTGAAAGCGCTGTGCTATCCTCATCGTTATCAACCAGTTCTTCCTTTAATTCCTGAAGTGCTTCATCTGATTTGTCCAGGGCAAATATCCCGTTTTTGGGTGAATAATCCACCGTTGCATTGGAGGCAGTCGCTACAGGAGGCGTTTCATACATGGCCTGGAGGATTACATCTCCCGCTGTCATTTCCACGGTCTGATTTCTTCTGGTCAGGTATGAGATATGCAAATTACCAATCTGTACTTCCCATTGTTTAAATGACTGCCCAGAAGGATTCATATCCTCCGCAGATATCCTGATCTGGTCCCCTGCCTTTACCAGGACTTCATCTGTATGTTCTTCCACATCCAGCGCTTCCCCGTTTCTTGTCACTGATTCCACATAACCTCCGTTCACCAAACGGAAGGTATACACACGATCCTGCTGCGAAGTGCCTGTTACCATTACCTGGCTCCCGTTTATCATACGGTCTGAAGGCGCATCGCCGTTATCTGCTTGTTTGGCCACGATGATATAGGATACATTTGGTTCAAGTCCTGCAAGTTCTACTGTCCGCGGACTGCCGGACGGGCTTACCCATCCGTCTTCGTTCCCATCCTGACTGACCACATTTCCATCCATATCAAGAACCGCATACACAGTATTTTCTCCTGCCGGGCGGATAACAATCTTCTTTCGTCCCTCTGTCGTATCATCCGCTATAGAATAATTCCCTCCAATAGCCGGTACCATGACACGGGCCGGCTGACTTATTAAGGATGGGTCTACTGAATCTGTCAGTAGGTCTCCAACAACAGGAGCTGCGCTTTCCGCCATCTCATACACATAGTAGCTGTCACAGGGCGGCAGTTCTTCAAAGCAGCCGCTGCCAAGCTCTTCCCCTGTCATCACTGCCAAAAGCCGTCCATCACTGTCCGTCAGGGCATATTTACGCGCCTCATTTGCTCCGCTTATCTCAATCTTACCCATCCCGCCACTTCCGATGCTACCTGTTCCGTCCGGGATACACAGGATTCCATCATCGCCTCCCACAGGTGTAAAGCGAGCCCTGTAAGTCTGATCCGCCAGTATCGGCATATTAGAGTCCGTAACCTGATTCCCGTTTTCATCAAACCAGCCAGCAAACATATAGCTACTGTCCGGTGTGGTCTGGGGCAGGGAAATCTGAGACCACAGAGTCCCTTTCGGCACATGCATGGAATTGGTTCCTGAAATAGAGCCGTGGCTTCCGCTTTCAAATCTTATATCACACCATTGTCCCGGGTCTTCCACAAAATCCGCGTAAAGTTTGAGGTCTCCGGTCAGTTCAATATCTCCGGTCAACACGGTTCCTACTTTACCTGTACCGGAAGCATTGGCTTTATACCAACCGTTAAACATATAGTGCTGTTCAGGAGATGGCGTGATCCCTTCTGTGATTGTATCAATGGAGTGGGTGCCAAGCCGTAAGGAACGCGGGCTGCTGTCTCCTGACAAACTTCCATGTTCGCTGTTGTAATAGTTAATCCTGGCCCAATGTGCTGTATCATTCAGATCTTCATTATAGGTAACCGTAACAGTGCCGCCTGTAAAGTCTGTTTTAAAACTCAGCGTGGCTGCTGTCTGGTCCATACTGATATCGGTAAAAGTTCCATTCCATCCAATGTTAGGCGGATACGTATACCCGGCTTTTCGCTCTACATTTACCGTCACTGTTTCATTAGGAGACACCTCCCTTGTTTCCGGCTCAGCCAGCACATTGTTATGGTTGTCTATCCGGTTAATGGTTACATGGGTTACATAAGAAGGGTCAATCTCGTAAGTATATACCACGGTTACCGGCTGATTGGGCATCTTTCCGGTAAAGTTCTTTTGGGCATCAAATGTGCATCCTGCTGTCTGCGCCGAATATATCCCTCTTCCTGACAAATCATCTATATCCCCGCTGCCTGTTTTTATCTGAGCGCCGGTAAGGGTATAAGCCGTAATCTGTGCCGGTGCAGCAGAAACCTGCGACTCCGCGGAATAGAGATAGCTTTCCGGAGTACGGATCGCACGGCCACTCCCATCTGCATATTCTACACGCAGGGCAAATTTCTTTGAACTGTCAGGCTCATATCTGTATGCCACAGTCAAGTCATCATTGGGCATATTTCCGCGAACAGACCGGGTAGACTCATTAATGGTCGCGGCCTCCCCCAGCGTCCCATGGCCTGAGGCGTCATCAAAACGGCGGGTTTGGTTGTTCTTAATAAGTACAGAAGATACCTTGTATCCCGGTATATCCCGTTTGTAGGTGGCAGATACTGCTGTATTGGCCGTCACCCGGGTTGTCCAGCTTCCATCATCAAAAAACTTATATATCTGGCCGTCACCGGCTTCGGGCCATGCATTCGGGTCTTCTCCATTCATGCTGCCATTTCTGTCCTCATCCAGGTCCCGGTAATGCATGACTGTAAAATCAAACTGACTGGACGCATCACCATTCCAGCGTGCCTCATACACCGTGGCTGAATTGTAAGGAAACGCAAAGGGCAGATACAGTATCTTATTGCCATCTGCATTATACCAGCCGTCAAAGGTATATCCCGGCCAGCTCAAACCCGCGTCAAATATTGGCAGTACCGGCCTGTCACCAGAACCCAGATTTTCCACGGCAATTCCATTGAAATCACTTGCTTCAGCCAGTGGATGGCCAGCCTGTCCGGCAGCATACGTAATCCGGTCTCCATCTCTGGGAACATTTATGTAATTTGAATGTGATAAATCCGGCCCCTCCTTGGGATCAAACCGAATGACTGCCGGATCCCCGTAACTCAACGCATACGCCGGCGCCGGAGGCGCGGCCATGGTTATCACCATGGCCACGGCCAAGACACGGGTCAGATATGCCTTAATCTTATTTGTCCTTTTCATAAAACCTCCTGCTATTGTAAAGCTCCATCAGCGCCTACCTGATAACCGTCCGGTGTCTTCTCATTGCTGTACATGGAGCCAAGCGGCCTTTCCTGATTCTGCATAAACACCCATTTCCCGGTGCTGCGGTCATATGAGTATGTCTGTGCCGTATTCTGAGGTGTAAAGAAATACCATTTTCCTTCAATTTCCTTCCATCCCATTACCATCTGGCCTGTAACCAAATCCAGGAAATACCAATGCTTATCCACCTCATCATAATGCCATCCTGTCTTCATCTTTCCCAGCCAGCCGTCTTTTTTCGCATTACAGTAATACCAGTTCATATGCTCATCCCTGAACCAACCGTAATCCATAAGACCATTCGCATTAAAATGATACCAACCATTCTTATTCACATCACCATTGGCATAATCAAGCTTTGCCCATATGCTGGTCAGGCGTATACCCCCGTTAAGCACAAAGGCCCATTTATCATTGGACGCATCAACCAATTCCCAGTTCCCATTGGTTCCAACTACATAACTTTTACTGGTTTCCGCAACATAAGGCGCCGGAGTTGTGACAGGTCCGCCTGTGCTGACAGACCTAGCGCTGCCACCTCCTCCTTTCGATCCGCCTTTGCTTCCTCCCGAACCGCTTCCTGAACCGCCATGGCTTCCGCTTCCCCAGCCGTCTCCGCCGGATGTACCTCCGCTGTTTCCTCCATTCTGGATTTTGTCATAATGATCATACCGGTCTTCCAGAATCTTATCGAAAGGTTCGCAGGCTTCCTCCAAACGGTCCAGGGCATCCAAAAGTTCATCAAGAGTTGCCCGGGGGCCCGTTCTGTCGAATACATCCATAGCTTCCTCTATGGCTTCCCTTATCTTTTCCGTCTCCTTCAGCGTCAGGAAGTAATCGTCTGATTTTTCGATTGCAGCTTTGATTGCATCCTCCAGCTGTTTTCTGGCATCATTCACTTCACCGCTGTTATCATCATAAAACGCATATACATACGTCTTTCTCTTGATTTCCTTGTCCGGGTCAAATTCTTTCAGCCGGTCTTCCCGGTAACTCCAGCCAATATAATTAAATTCAATCCCCTCATTATTAATGAATGAATCGATTGGCGTCTCCACTTGGCTGTATTCAAAGGAATAGTCTCCACTATTCGGTGTCTCACCCCGGCGCACTTTAAAATAATAGCGGTATTTTGGTTCTTCTTTATTATTGATAAAATAAATCCTGTATGCCCTGGAATAGATAAGCACATATCTCATTCCGGCCTGAGCCGTAAATGTAAACAAACCGCCGGTCTCTTCCGGATTATCAGACATAGCAACCGGGTCTATGATCAGCTTCCCATCATCCGGATCCTCGGAAATAGCAAACAGCTGATAGTCCATCATGTCTACATCTTCTTTATCCAGTTGCACATATGTATTAAATGTTGCTTCTGATGGCGAAGCTACCCCTACTTTCCGCCCGTTCACATACCGTTCAATATCTACATTCAATCCCCAAGCTCCATGGTACGCTTCTTCATGGTCACTGTCATAATAAGACGAACGTTTAATTGCATTGGATTCAGTCGCCTTTGCCACATTCTTTTTATATACTACTTTATAGGTCACATCTGCATGGTTCACATCCATAAGAGTCCGGTCCGCGTCTGTGGTAAGCTCCTCCTCCAGGTTTTCAATTTCATTGGGGTCCAGAGCCATCTCATGCTTATTACCTCCCCGTACTTCATCCATCACCGTTGCATTGCTGGGTGTCGCTGCCGCACGCTCATAATAAGCTGTCATGACCACGTTGGAATCCGGCATAGTAAATGCCACATCCTGACGGCGTATGGTTTCTGTCATTCCCGGAACTGCCCCGATTGTTATCTTCCAGTACAGGAAATTCTGTCCATTTCCATCGGTTTCTTCCGCGTGAAGCACCACTTCATCGCCTTTGTGGACCTCATCATATCTGGGGATATCTAATTCTACTCCATCAACAGAGTGGATCTGGCCATTAATCGCCTCCACTACATAGTTGGGAATATCCAGTTCGCCGCCCGGATCTGTGCTGATGTGAGTCCCGTCTTCCAATTTGCTTTCCGCAGTGATGCCGGATGACCCATGAGGCCTTGCCACTACCACATATTCCTCATTGTAATCCAGTCCGGAGAAGGTCAGGCTTGCCGTTTGGCCGCCGCCGGCCGACTGCCAGCCCCCATCTCCCGTCTCAGGAGTTGTGATCACATTTCCGTCTTTATCTAAAATAGCATAATCGGAATCCGTATCCGCCGGCTTAATCACGAAAACAGTCTTCCCCTCATGTTCCTCATCGTAAAGAACCTGGTAATTGGTCTCCACTACCGGGACCAGAACCTCAGTGGCACTGCTTACGATTCCGATCACACTGTCTACGGGCCGCCCGGTCTGTACCTGTGTCGTACCTGTTGCTTCATATATTAAATACCGCGTACCAGGATACAGGTCTTCAAAATATACCCGTCCTGATATATTCCCGCGTACCACATCTATTATATTGCCTTCCATGTCCGTGATGATATACTGATATCCCTGGGTTGTCCCATAGACTGTAATCCTGCCTTTTCCCTGCGTATCAATACCTGCTGATGCATCCGGTGCTTTCACATCCGTGCCGAATATGGCCGGGTCCGGATAGAACCGTATGGTATAGGTATTTCCATTCACAAGTCTGCTGTCATCTTCCACAGGCACTCCGCCATCATACCAACCGTCTACCAGATAATTGACCTCCGGTGTATAGGCGGGCAGATTTCCCGTGATGTCGGCCCAGGTACGGTCATATTGGATATGGAGATTTACGTTTTCCCCCGCATCTATGGTTCCATGCTCTCCTGCTGCAAAGTGAATATCAACCCATTGGTCAGGATCTTCTCCAAAGTATGCAGTTACGATAGTTGTACCTGTAAACCTGCTGTCGGCTGAAAGCAGCTCCTCACTACTATCCTTGATTCCGTTTCCATTCTGGTCGATAAACCAGCCTTCAAAGCGGTAATAGGTGTCTGCAACTGCTTCAGGAACCAAATTCTTTTCCTGTATGTTATTCCATGTATAGCTACCTGCAGCACCCTCATCTGTTCCGTCATTTATCAGTACGGAAGCCCTATAAGCTCCTCCGGATAAAGTAACGACATCCGATGACATACCATCCCCTGGTCTTAAGACGCCATGTTCTCCTGCCTTGTATATCAGATTCGCCCACTTTGACGGGTCTCTGTCATAACGATAGGTGACAGCCAAACGGTCATTTGGCATAGTTCCGTTAAAATTATGGCTGCTGTCAAAGGTTCCCGCAGATGCAGGTTCCGAGCGTTCATCCTGAAACACATAACCATACATATTTTTAAATTCAGCGGTCACAGGCGTATCCGCTGTTACATTTTGGATGTCCGGTCCTGTAATGTTTCTCAGCCTTTCATCCTGCGTGCCATTATCCAAATAATGAATCTTATACTCATAGCCCTCTTCCGTGGCTTCATACAGGTACGTTATCTCAACCGGCTGGTTCGGCATGGTTCCCGTAAACCTTCCATCGCTGTCAAAACCGCCCTGGACAGAGCTTACCAGATGCCCGTCCGTATCATCTGCAGCAGTTCCCGCCGTGATGCTGCCTGACAGGTACCGGAAGCCATAAACATCCGCCGGAGCCGCCGCAATTATATCCTCTGGAAAAACCTCCTGCACATCAGGCGCATGGACAACCGTACCATTTTCTGTCATGTATTTAACCGTAAATACGGATTTCGCATTTGGATTGCTGCGGTCTACCTGATAACCATATTTCACGGCCGCATCCTGCCCCGGCATCTTCCCCGAGAAGTCACCGGTATTTCCATTAAAGTTTCCGAACGGAACGGGCCCGTGCCCATCACCGTAATTGTAGATGGCCGGATTCGTGGAGGAATCTGCCAAACTCCAGGTATAGCCATGGATGTTCTTCTTCCCCGAATGAACCTCGGCCTCCACGCTGTAGGCATCCTCGGCCGTGGTCGACTGGAATACGATGGAACCATCCGCATTGACATAGTCAACCGTATAATCAAACTTCACATTACTGTCCGGTGAGAAAATTGCATAATAAGTAACCGGGTCCTCCGGGAATTCTGATGGCAATCCGCTTATGAGATCTGGATTCACCCTGTCATTGACCGTACTCCACCCCACAAACTGGTAGCCGTAACGGCTGATATTAGGCAGCAGCGCATTGACGCTTCCTCCAACAGAACCGGTCAGAGCCTGAGGCTCCGGCGTCCCTCCATTGGCTTCAAATACAATGGAACCGCTGTTTCTGGTATATTCATATGTGATAACAACATCCTGGCCCGGCATGGTTCCCGTTACCTTGCCAAAATCTGCAACACCGGCATCTGCCTGGGCGCTCAGAGTGCCGCCTGTCCCCTGGTCAATGGTTACGCCTATAAGGCCGTATCCAGTAATGGCGGCGGGCGCGTTCACCTCAACCGCATCTCCTCCCGCATATGACAGGGGGATGCTTGCCGGCGCACCATTCACAGTTCCGCCTGTGGCAGAATCCCGATATATAAAGGACACCGTATATCCATTCCGCTTTAATACTGCATTCCGCCCATTGCCAAGGATTTCCGTTCCCGCGCTTACATACACACCGGAATTCCCCGCCTCCTGGTCTGCTTTAAAATTATCCGCAAAGGGGCAGGAGCCTGCAGCCCCCGGATAACTACTTGACGGCACAGCTATCTTTACTTCCTGACTAGGCTGGGATGATATCCCTCCCGGTGATGCCAGAGGAAGCTGCTCCGCTGTAACGCCTATCTGGGACGTGTCCAAATCGCTCATAACTGTTATATATTTATCCTGAGCCAGATATACGTTTGCCTTCTTCCCGGACGGAGTTGTGTTGTCCGATATCTGATTCCGGTTTCTGATTTCAAATGCACCTGACCCATTGTAATAAACAGCTCCCTTTCCAGCGGACACATTTCCGGAAACCGTTCCAAAATTCATGGACAGTCCCGCGCTTCCCGTTACATTTACCGCGCTTCCCTGGCCAGACTCACTGCCGCTGCAGTTAGTGATTACAGCGCCGCTGTTAATCTCCAGCTTTCCGGATGAAGCGGATATCAGGGGATCCTGACTTTCCGCATGGTTTCCGTCCAGGACAATGTCAGTAAACTTTAAAGTGGGGCCTGATACGTTAAACAGCGGACCCGTATACCCGGATGCACGCGTCAGGGTTCTAATATAATCACCATCCTCATTCATAGGATGCCCCTCATGGTCATAATCCGTACTGGCAATGGTAATATCCTTTTGGCTGTTTCCCGTCACATCAATAGCGGACGAAATCTCCGGATAATCCATTACATAAATATATCCCTTATTATTTCCGATTTTATTAAGCGCATATTCAATGGTTTTAAAAGGACTGCTATAGGTTCCTTCTGCGTTGGAAGAATCCTGACCGTACTGGTCCGATACATAATAGGAGGTATCTCTGATGGCAAATGCAACCCTCCTGTGAACCGTCTCATATGGATGAAGCTGGAACTCCCACGAATAGGCCATCCCCGAGTCAATACCACTTACCGAACTGCCTCCGCCTTCATTAAACACATTGCTTCCCCAAGCGCCATAGTTTCCAATCCATCTGGTATCAGGAGGCGTTACTCCAAGGCTGCTGTCGTTTGTGATGCAGTCAAACGTAGTCTTGACATGCTGGTTTACCATATGAAAGCCACGGTCATTTTTATATACCGTTGCATAGTCATCTTCCTGGGTGCCTCCAATCATAACATCGGTTCCGGTTCCCATTCTTATGGTCCTGCCATTTAATCCGCCCTGACCATTTTTGTCATAGACGTAGTAATCAACAAACACATACTTATTATCCGGACTCGGGGATACTGCAATCTTCACCTCTATGCCATAGGAATCCAAAGACTGTACCCCGCCGTTTGTATTGCCTCCTATCAGCTGTTTGGAATTAGTCCCGACCTGAAACCAGGTTGCATACCCTCCGTTACTGTAAGTTGTTTTAATACCAGCCTGAGCATAATTATGCTGCCCTGCCTGCAGGCCCCTAAGGTCGAAACGCCAGGAATTACCTCCCCCTCCCTGGCCAGTCACAGAACCATTCTTCCATGTATATGCAGTTGCCTCGCTGGCCCCATCTCCCAGATTTTCATTCTGCAGCTCCGTGGATGCATATGACAGAATGTTGGGCTGTCCCAAAACAATTCCTGTTATCATGCATATGGCCAGCAACATGGCGGTCAGGCGTTTATAGAATCTATGTATGCCGCTGTTCATTTGTTTCATCTCCTTTGTATATTTTTCATCTCCTTTTAAAAATTCAGCCGTTCTTCCTCCGGCAGGCTGTCAATATCAGGCTCTGTATCGGCAGCTGCAATGAGCCCTTCGGCAAAGTGGTCTTCCTTATTTCCCTTATCATAATGGTAGAATCCTGTCCCTTCCGCTCCTCTTCTCCACCTTGGCTTATCTTCATCTCCACACCAGGCCGCAAAACGGTTTCGGATGATGAGCAGCCAACCGCCATCTTTATCCTTTACAATCTTCTTTGTTCCTTCAACCACTTTTCCCCGGGCATCCACCACCTGATAATAGGTATCCGCTCCATCTTTCACTTTTACAACCCCGTATCCATATTCTTCATCCGCTTCCAGGCGGAGTCCATTGATATAGTACATGTCATCCTTTTTTTGAAGTTGGTTCCGGTTGCCGAACGCTTTTCCATTGGAGGCAAACCCAAAATGAAACACCCCATCCTCCAGTTCCACTGCGATATCCTTCCCGATCTGCATAGAGCCATCGTTAAGTTCATCCGGAGAAAACAGGTACAAATCCGACTTTTCAATACCATATATAGCTCCCTCAATAAAATCCTCTGAGCTCCAGTCATCCACTTCATACCGGGCTACAAACTCAGACTTTCCATCGAAGAGGACAAAACCTGTCTGCATCCTGCCAATCCCGTCAAAAGCATAGGAACGCCCATTGATTTTTCGGATACGGTTCCTATATACCCCGCCCCTTTCATCCGTATGCCACCAGCTGCATTCCTGGTCATAATAATCTTCCGTATCCAGATTCTCCGATGGATACATCCAAAACCAACTATCTTTCAGAAGCACGCCACCGTCATAGCCGGAATAATATCGGGCTGAAACATCGCTGCTGGGATTACTCTTATCTGCATTGCTGATACTGGCTACCTTACTCCACCAGGGAATCATGATGCCATTTTCATCAAAACCGTACTTGGCGCCATTGATGGTTTTTTGTCTCAGACGGTCTCCATTGCTTTTAACCTTCTTTGAATGGCTGTCAAAAAAAATCCACATCCTGTCATAATCCATGTAGTTTCTCCCTGCAACCTCACTGTCCAGGTCGGCCCCCCTGATTCCTTCATCAATATCTCCATAATCCAGCCATTCTCCGGTCAGGAGCCTTCCATCCTCTTTTGCATAATAAACCCCTTCAACAAATGGGGTGTCTGAATCCTCAATGGGATTGCCATCCTCGTCAAACCATCCCGACATCATCTTCCCATTTTCGTCAAATATGTAGGTATTGCCCCCTATATTTCTTTTAAAGCTGCTGTTCTTACGCCGGTAACCTTTCCCATCTGCGCCGAAATAGTACCATCCTTCTTCAAACCCATCTTTGGCAGTCTTTCCTGCATCCGCATATATCCATGTATCCTGTACCATTCTCCCTTCTTCATCCACATAGTAAACAGAATCCTTATCCCTGAACACACAATGCTTCAATATGGTTCCGTCCTCCGACAGATAATACCAGTAATCCTTTGACTTTTTCCAGGTCAGGGTTACTGTCCGGTTGTTCTGGTCATAATAGCTCCATTCTCCCCCCGACATGTTCCAGCCTTCTGCCGCTTGTGCTGTTACCAAAAACAAAATCGCGGTAAATCCTATTGACAGCATAAGAGTTGCGATTGCCGTTATTCTTCTTCTCATTCCAAATATTCCTTTCATCATTGATATCTATGATAAACCACCGGAATATCTCATCCCAGCGGGAAAACCTTAGCTTTACCAAACTTCACCCCGTTTTCCATTGTTAGCAGACGGAAATAAATCTAAGCGTTCCCTTTTTCTCATCATGCACCTCTTTTAATATGTAAACGGTCGTCCAACATATCTGTCTCTGATATCAAACTCAGTGTAGGATATGTTCCTGCCAATAACACGGTCATGACTGTAATAAAAAATCTATGATATCTTCTCGCCATGTTCCCCTCATTACGTGTATATACAACGAAATATCTCTTTTGTTGTAAAACCACTTCAGATTTTAATAGAAAGAAGGTGAAAACCTAACTGGCAGAATTTTCGAGAAACTTAAATACCACAGATTCAGGCATTGCAAATAGGCCAACCTTTAAAAAATCAGTTGGCCATTTTATTATGTCGAAAAACATATATTTATGATATTTATTAAGAATATCTGTAGACTTCTTTCTAAATATGTAGTAAAATTATTATTATTGCACGGACATCTTTACAACAAAAGAGATAATTTGTTGTAAAAATCAAACAATACTTCAAGTTTTTCTAATTGTCTCATATGGCTGCGGCCGCTCTCCATTGTATAAATCCTTGTTGTATTAATATTACTGTGCCCTAATATATCCGCAAGCCCGACCAGGTTTTTCTCCTGCTCATAATACAGCCTGGCAAAAAGATGGCGAAAATTATGTGGAAATACTTTATCCCATAATACATCAGCTCCTTCACACAGTTTTTTCATATTTCTCCATATATTGCTTCTGTCGAGGGCTTTCCCATTTTTAGTCACAAAGATCATTCCGCTATCAATATGCTTTTTCTTTGCGTAGTCCAACAGCATAGAACACAAACGAGGAGTCAGAAAAACGGTTCTTATTCTCCCTTTACATTCAACTTCTGCTCTTCCCTGTTTTGCTGCCTCTATGGTAATAAAAGGAACTTCGGAAACTCGTATTCCTGTGGCGCATATAGTCTGAAGGAGCATACCCATTCTTTCATCTCCCTTTTCGTAAGCGGATTTCACCAAACGCTTATATTCATCTTTACCTATTTCCCTGTTTTCCGGGCAAAAAACACTGCGGCTTACCTTCAAAAATTTGGTCCGGCAATCCTGCCATGCGTTATATGCAAAAAAGCCATTGACTGCTGCCAGCGCACTGTTGACCGTTACCGGAGCCATTCTCTCTCTCAGTATTCCCTTCCACATAATTACGTCCCTTTTCTCCACGCTCTTCCCATTCATATACTGCATGAACAATCTCAGATAATGCCTGTATTGCCTGATAGTCCCTCTACTCCTTTCGCATCCATAAAGCCATTCGCAATATCTGTTAACGGATTCTTCTGTAATTGTTCTTCTTAATAATCTACTTTCTTCTTTCATCAAATCCTGCTCCTTACATCAATATAGTCTTTACAAATATAATTCCCCAGTCATTGGTAGTTATCCTAAATGAAAACAGAAAAATAATGAAGATATCTTTTATAAAATAGACACGATAAACATCTAGAATAAGCAATAGACTGAACTACTGAGTAACTATAAACAAACCAAGCCCCACGATAGCAAAAAGCTTTTGCCATTGTGGGGCTTGTGCCAATCCATCTTTTATCTTTACCATGTTATTTGTTTTTTAGTATACTCTTATTATTATGAGGGCCTGCTGCTTTTGATAATTCATTCATCTTATTTCTCTTAACCGTAAAAAAGTTTCATATATATCCAGAGCCCCATATCCCCACTCCCTGTTGGGATATGATAGTGCTGGATTTCGTTTTGCTCCCCTTATTAAAAAAGCTTTGATGGCGGCTTCACTCATTGCTGTGTTATGTCCTTCTATAATGCCCCAGCTTAAAAGATTAGCGACTGCACCAGCAACATGGGCGGCAGCAACCGAGGTTCCTGTTCGGGTAGTCATGGGAATGAAGTCTTGGTTCCTGCGCCCTATCGATGGACCGCTTACATTAACCCCTGGAGCTGCCAGATCCGGTTTAATCAATCCACCTATTGTGTACCCACGGCCGGAATGAATGTAGATGCTGTTATTTAAATGATTGTAGGCGCCTACTGTGATTGGAGAGGGAGAATCTCCCGGGAGGGTTATGGTAGTATATGGACTGGGAGCCAAAAACACGGTTTCATCGGAAATCAGGTTATGGGCCGGAAGCCACATATTAAATTGCCCAGTGAGATACTGAGTATTATACACGCGTATTCTCCAAATTCCATTTGCAGGGGCATTAAAACGTATAAAAACAAGCTGTTTGCCTGCGCCTGTCTCAATCAGCTGGTAATTAACAGTAATGACTGTGGGTTCTAAGAGGAACCCAATAGAGGTTTCGTTTCTGCCTATAATAGGAATGCGGCCTATGGATTCACCACTGGGAGAGACGAATCCAACGGAATATGTATCAGCGGCGGCAGCCCATAGTTCTACTACAAATCCGCGCTGGGATTCCGCGTTCCCGACTCGAATTTCCACCTCAACGGACTCTTCCCCTATCGGTACAGAGCCCATGTAATGATGCCCCCGACCAGTTTCATTGCCTGCAGCAATTACTGTGGCCATTCCCAGATTTCGGCTGATATCTTGAAGCATCACATTAAGTGGAGATGTCCCTTCATGGCTGCCCAGATTGGAGCCGATTCCCAGTAGAATGACCAGAGGCTTTCTTTGGCTGTATGCCTCCACGCGCAGGTACTTAATGCCCATCATAATATCATTCTCCTGATAAGCATCAGCATCACTGCTAACAAGATAGAAATCACGCAGATATTGTTTGGCTGGTTTTAATTTAACGATTACAAGTTCGCATTCCGGGGCGGCTCCTGTAAAATCCTGATTAGGCAGGATTCCTCCAGCAGCAATACCCGCCAAAAAGGTTCCATGTCCGTTGGTATCGGTAGACGGCACCACGGTAAGAGGATTATCAGATTCCAGTGCCTCGTTAATCTGCTCCCGCGTATATTCTGTGCCGTAGGTTGCCCCGCTGGCATTATAGCGGTTGGGTACACCGGTAGGAAGGATACTTTTATCTTTCGGAAGGCTCTGATCCCAAATACTTATGATTCTGGTAGTTCCATCCTGATTGCGAAAAAGGGGATTGGTATAATCAATTCCTGTGTCTATAATGCCGATTATAACACCTCTCCCTTGATTGCTCAGGGCAGGTGATGCGTGGGTTGCTAAAATGCCGGAAGCGTCCATACTGGAACTATCCAACAGTGTGTACAGTCCAGGGATACTGTAATAGGTAAACTCTCTTAGTGATATGGGTTCTACGGCATCTAGCGGGGTATATATAATACTGAAATCAGTGCTTACAAAGTCCATACAGAGAGTATCTTCCGAATTACCAGGAAGTTGCTGCCGGCTTCCGTAACGGTAGATAAAGTCAGCAATGGTCTCTGAGGCTGAATTAATAGGGCAGTCCGCCATGAGGTACCTCATATAGGGTATTGATAACAGTATATGCTGAATTTCAGAAACCTTTCACTGATTGGCAGCATAAAGCAAACAAGCAATTTTTTTCACATTCACTTACTGCTCCCTGCTCAACAATTAAATACGGTCGAACGTATATATTCAGCTTAAGGATAATCCCCGCATATTTAACATACCGCCAAGAGGCAGCAAAGGGCGGGATAAGGAGTATGGCAGAAGAACTACTGTGGAACGTTCAAACAAACGCGAGAAACAGGACTGTGAATCATAAGACGGCAAGCACCGCTCTACGAAGATTGAATCCTGCTCAGACAAGTATACAACTCGTACTATTTATACATACTATTCCAGACACTTTCCTCTCTTATTTTTATGTATCATATGGTTTCTCATTATTTTTATGGTACCCTCAGTGGACAGAAACGTGCAAAGCGAACTCATTTTCATATTCTTAAAATACAATCATTATGAATCCGGAGGATATTAATATGAAACCAATTTTTGATTCTGCAAAGCAGTTGAAACCGGAACTTACATCAATCAGAAGAACTCTGCATCAATATCCGGAAATAGGTTCGCTCTTACCCAAAACCCAGTCGTTTGTTTTTAACAAATTAGAAGAGTATGGGTATTGCCCTCAGAAACTATGCAAAAGTGCTGTCGTTGCCACGATATCAGGAAAACGACCGGGCAAAACCATCCTTCTTCGAGCAGACATGGACGCTCTGCCCATTCAGGAAGCGGCTCCTGTTCCTTTTGCCTCCAAAAATGGCTCTATGCATGCATGTGGACACGATATGCACACAGCCATGCTTTTGGGAGCAGCTAAATTATTAAGACAATACCAGCAGGATCTGGTGGGAACCGTAAAACTGGTATTTCAGCCTGACGAAGAGGGATTCACAGGTGCAAAGGCGATGCTAAAAGCCGGTGTTTTGGAAAACCCCCATGTAGATGCAGGCATTGCTTTCCATATTGTTTCCGGCATTCCTTCCGGAACGGTTATGTGTGGTTCAGGCACCTGCATGGCAGGATGTACTTTATTTCAGATTCATATAAAAGGTACCGGCTGCCATGGCGCAATGCCGGAAACCGGAGTTGACCCCATCAATATTGCGGCCCATATTTATCTGTCTCTTCAGGAAATCATCGCAAGAGAAATTGCCCCCACCCAGCCTGCCGCACTTACCATTGGCAGGTTTTCTGCCGGCGAAGCTCCAAATATCATCCCTGAAGATGTGATTCTGGAGGGAACCATCCGTGCAATGGATTGCAAGATATCCAAATATATCTTTGACAGAATTGAAGAAATCTCCATTCAGACAGCTTCTCTCTTTCGCGGACAAGCTTGTGTGAAAGAAATTGCTTCCGCACCACCGCTGCAAAACGACAGTGAAATGGTCAAGGAGCTTGCCAGCTACATGAAGGAATGCTATGAGCCTTATAAAATAGTATTGTTTACACAAGGCGGTATGGGATCAGAGGATTTCGCCTCTTATACTTATGAGAGGCCATGCTGCTATATGTTAATAGGCGCCGGAACCCCAGAGGAAAATCCTCTATTCGGCAAACCGATGCATAATGACCACGTTGTATTTAATGAGGAGATTCTTTCCCTAGGCAGTGCACTTTACGCATCAAATGCCATAAACTGGCTGCGAAACCATAGCCAATAACTTTTTCTTTGTATGCTGAATATACTAATAAAAAAGGGTATTCATATGCGTACAAAACGATATACCGTTGTCATTGCGGGACTTATACCGGAAATCGTCACTCAGAACATTCTGGTTAAGATTTGGGGAAAAGCTGCCCAAAAAGTATACGCGAGTACAGGCATATATGTAAACGCATGGTTAAGCGAATCTTATTTCCTCTGTGGAGATAAACGGGGACCCGATCTGGACGGGCTGACCGCGAACTTTATAATCATATGGAATCCAGTGGAGGTTGGAAGTTATGAAGAGTTCCATGAAGCTTTTACACAGGTTGTAAACGGTGTAAGGGACATATTGGGTAATCCATATGTGTGGATTACGATAGATGACATAGAGTTCTATTATTTTGTAAAATGCTGAGAACAGAGAGCCGCCTTTGGGCGGCTTTCCTATTCTCCAAAGCACTGACTCATTAAGTTGTCTGCCGATTAAGACAGGCATCCTGTTTGTGTTGCACGTAAAATGAGCGTGTAAAGCTAGGTTTTAGAGTTGGGCCTGATTATCTGAAAATGTGGGTGGGGTAAGCAAAAGTTCCTTCACCCGCATTAAGTTTTGTGTTATTTTCATATGGTTTCTGTCCTTTTGCTTTCATATTCATTGCAGATAAATCAATTCAAATTTTCCAGTTCTGCAAACTGGAAGTTGTTATTCTGACAAATTACCTTCTCCACTCCACTACATCATCAATCTTCTTGCGTGGCCTTTCTTTAGGAAATTCATTTGGATAACCAAATGCAATAGCCGCAATAAGTTGTCCGTCACTATCCAACCACTTACACAGTTCTGGATATGCAAAATAAATATCACATATCCAAAGACTACCTATTCCCTTCTCAGTCGCGGCGAGAAGCATATTTTGTATAGCAGCACTTATAGATTGAATATTACAGATTTCATAAACACGTTCTTCTGTTGTTAATTCTTCCATAATACTTTTCCCCAGTGAATTAACAACAAAGACTATGATTGGTGCTTCTGCCATTATATCAATAGTGTATTTTGCAGAAGCTATGTGTTGTCTGCTTTGCGGTAACAATGCGCTATCGTTTTCTTCTCTCCCGATTCCTAGCCGGAAAACATTTATCATGTCTTCCTTAGCATTTCCTTGTATCACAATGAACTTCCATGGTTGTCTATTTTTAGAAGAAGGGGCTTTTATTCCACTTTGGATAATATCTATAATATCTTTTTGAGATATAGGTTTATCAATGAATTTCCGTGTGCTTCGTCTGTTATAAATTGAAGAAATCATTTTTACTTTTGTCCTTTCAAATATCGACTTGTTTATTCCTCCACCACATATTAGTTATTCGGAAGTTTTGTCACATTCTCAATAAAAGCATCCATTTTCATAGAGACTTCCTCCATCGTCAGGGCGGAATCAAGAAAACGCTTGACCACCACTTTCATATTCTCTCCAACCTCTATAAGATGCCCATCCAGATCTCTGTTGTGTTACTCACCGACAAGCCTGAAGTTGTCTTAGAGCTTTAATACGGCAACCTGTTCTTCTCCATCTTTTTCTCCGGTTTCTATAAATCCAAAAGAGACATACAGCGATTTGGCAACCGTGTTCTCTGGCTCATATGATAGCCAAACGGAAAAGCATACCCGTTGGATGTAATAGTGGCATACGCTTCAATAATGCTGATATCATTGCCAGCAACAAAAGATTTCTGACTATCTGAGACTTTTAACTTTAGAATATCCCAGACATTTTCGCCATTTATCTTTTCCAAATGAATCATTCCATTCACCTCTGAAAATCCCGATTTGTTAAATTGTTATAAGCCAAATGCGTCAGAATCGCAACCGCTTCGACTATTTCATGGGAAATTCTGGATTCAACTTTTCAACGGAAAAATGCTCAATGATGCAATGCCAATTTATATAGGTTGTTTACTTGAAATAAGGCCGGATCTTATCTGCACCTTGCCCTAAAACTGCATTCCAAAATTTCTTAACATCCATCTCTGCGCTCCTGTCAAACTGATTCGTCATTTCTTACTTTTCGATTGAAATAAACGGAGGAAAGGTATCGGAGCTATCGTTACGCCGCATAGTTTTTGAGTCCACATCAAAACACTTGCCGTTGTATTCATAGTGTAGCTTATTAGCCTTAACATAAAAACAATGTTCCGATTGAAATGCAACAGGCTTAAAATGCCCTTCTTGTATCGGCTGATCCCGATACAAGACCTGATCTTCCGATAACTTCAGCACATCATTTTCAAGATGCACATCATAAATCCCACTTACGATAGCCTCTGCTGCCACATTTTTCCCTGATGCTGAAATGAAACGAAAACAGCCAGTCAAACTATTGGTGCTTTTTCGCTCCGCTAGTTCAAATCGGAACAGGGATACACTGCTGAAATCTTTTCGCAATTTTTCACGTTCTCCATCCTTTCCCATGAGCCATATCTTCTCATTAGATACAATAAACATATCCAACTGAAATCCGCTCTGAGAATATTTTAGATTAGAGAAAGATATTTGATCTGAGTAAACGCCCTGTAACGCACCATTTTCAAGTTCGTAAACTAATTCCTTTGTAAACAGCGTTTTGCCATCCACATTCGCTTCAATGAAGTTGATGATTTCTTTCATTAGCACCCGCCCATCCTTTCAATTTAAAATACACCTTTTTATGCCAAGAACGCATAAAAGCAACTTACAATTTTCAAGCCACACAACTTCTTATTTTCTTTCCATCCCATGCCGAAATTACATGAGAGGAATTTTGCATTGCACGAACAAGTTTTTCTGGATAATTTCCAGATTCCCATTTGACAGACAAAAACAATCCTTGCAACTCTGCCGCAGTAAAAACTTTTGTTTTCTTATACTCGATATTCATAAATTGACCTCTTACAAATTTCGTAATATATAAGAGTGGGGAAATTATCCCCTATTCTTATTTTTCGATTTCACGTTTCAAAATTATATTGCTCCTATCATACCTGCTTCAAATAAAGTTTCAAATGTATTTACTGCACCTCCATGCTCCACAATCCTCCCATCAACTACCTTATCAACATTAATGCCAGTAAATACCAATCGTTTGTTGGTTGGCTTCATTCCTAGCCATTCACCTTTATGTGTACCCTCCATTACAAATTCAGAGATGACATAATCACCATCACAAAATTGCTTAATAATCTTCATCTTATAATCGGGATATGTCTGCTTTGTTGCTTGTATGTGTTCTTTCATACCTTCAACGCCAACTGGAATCAGTCTTTCTCCCATTTTCACACAACATTTTTCATGGACAAACTCTGCTACTTTTCCAATTTGATTTTCAGATATGATAGTTTCATAGAAATATTTTATTTTCTCCACTGAATCCATTGTCCTACCTCTCAACTTTCCACTAGTTTATTCCTTCACCACGTATTAGGTATTCAGAAGTTTGGTCAAATCCTCAATAGAAGCATCCATCTTCACAGAGACTTCTTCCATAGTCATACCTGACGCCAGAAAACACCTGAGCACCATTTTCATATCCTCGCCAACCTCTATGAGATGCTCGTCCAGATCGTAGAACCGGATTACACGTTGTCCCCAGCTATGCTCAATGACTTCTCCCAAATATTCAATGTCCGAGTATGCTTTCAGCTTATTCAGGAAACCGTCAAAATCCTGTTCCTCAAAGACGATCTCCGCGTTGTTGGATTTCTTCAATACCTTTTCTTTTGGTATACTTACCAGCCAGTCAAAATCCTGCTGTAATGCCAGACCGCAGGTAAAAGCGATATTCCTTCCGTAATCCTGGTAGACCTCTAACCCGAACAGTTCCTCATAAAACTTTCTTGCGGCGCTGATGTCCGCTACCGATATAACTGTACATACATACTTCATATAAACGCTCCTCAATCTATAGCTGTTCTTTATTTCTGATAAATCCTTTTGTATAGCACACAACTAAATGAAATTATACTGCTTCCTTCTTTTTATAGCCATACTGCCCAATCTCCATAGTCAAATGTACCGCTGCCGTGATGTAATTTACCATCTTCCCGTAACTGCCTAAACGCATTTCTCATTCTGATTAAAATCTCCGGCTGAATATCCAAACTATGATGCGCAGGAAAAACCTTTTTGACCGGAAGCTCCGAAATCTTTTCAAGAGAAGCAAGGTATGCGTCCGGGTCTGTTGACGGATAATAGGCAAATAAAGTGTCCTTGTAAACCAGGTCTCCGGTAAACAGATAACCTCTGTCTGATTCCCAGAAACACATATGCCCCGGAGCATGGCCCGGTGTATGCAATACCTGTATATTCCGTCCGCCTAATTCAATGTTCTCTCCATCCTCCAGTACCTTTGTTGGCGTCCCCTGGAAAAACTCATAAGTACCTGTATCGTAACCGTCTGGTAAATCGCAGCGGTCTGCCACCATCTCTCTGATTGTTTCTATTGTCAGAGGAAACTCACCGTTCAGCCAGCTCAATTCTTCCGCATGGGCATAAAAGTCCGGAAAATACTTATGGCCGCCAATATGATCCCAATGAATATGGGTGGCAACAGCCGTAACAGGCTTATTTGTCAGCTTCATTACTTCATCATAAATATTGCAGATTCCCAGACCCGTATCAATCAATAAGCTGCGGCTGGAGCCATTTAACAGATAGCAATGCGTCTCCTCCCAATGCCGGTATTCGCTGATAATATATGTATCTTCATCAATCTGATCAATCGTGAACCATTTATCCATTTGCAAGCATACCTCCATAATTAATATCTGATTCCCTTTGCAGAACATCACTTATTTTTCTGCCAAAGGGCGTTTATTACTTTCACTCATTAATATTATTTACTCTTTTTTCGTCTCTTCCTCTACAGGGCACCACGCCTCTCCAAATTTTATATCCCTGAATAGAGCGGCAAGACCTGTAATTTGCTTGAGACGCAAAATTTCATCTCTATCCATTCCCAAATGCTTTGAGATCCAGGCGTCTGATCGCCCAAACTCATGAAGTTCCTTTACGATGTTGCTCATCAGATCCACATCGTGAGTGCCTCGTACCCTGTTATGGCGAACGGTGCTGGCCATACGTTTATCAATCGGTTTCTCAATGACAGAAACCGGCAGCAATCCTTGTTCTCTCTCGTAGATATCCGGATGATCCATCATCACCTGATACCGGTGGAAACCGTCCACAATCAGATAAATATCCTGCGATTTTACATAATAGCATACGACCGGCATCGTATATCCGTCTGATTTGATGCCCCTTCTCCTGAAGCTCCTGAATTACAGACTCGTCCAACCCACCGCCTTGTCGATGGAATCCTTTCATACTGCCTCCCTAAACGGTTTACACACTTGTGTTTCCCTCTTTCCTTGTTTTTTATCATTGTAACATCTCCTGTACTGCCAGGCAATTCCCTATAAAGAGAAATTACCTAATACAAACTGAATAAACGGCTGGGAAAAAAACATTACTACGACAACCGTTGCATATAAAAGATATAACTCACGTTCCTTGCAGCCAAGCCAGTTTAATTGTGGAAACCGTTTAATAATCAATCTGCCTATTAAATATCCTATCATTGTACCTGCCACATTCGTTATCACATCATTTATATCGGTTGCGCGAAAGGTAAATATCTGCAGTATTTCAATACCCAGTGATGTCATCAGGCCCAAGCCCACTGTTTTCATCATGCTTCTGTATTCGGGCCATAAGCATGGAACAAATATACCTAATGGGATAAAAAGTAAAACATTCAGATAGCTGTTGGTTATATCGTTCAGCATACCATAAAAAGGAATAAAATTATAAGACCAACCGATTTTAATCCCTGTCACACTGGGAACCCCCACCAAAAAGCACATTGCAGTCAAATATAAAATTAAAATAATATAGGCAGCCGTCTTTTTTATGTTGTGGAAAATAAATATTTGATATAAAAAAAGAATCGGTATCAGTATCATTGATGCAGCCGCAGTTTCTATCCCTGTTGAATATATTCTATACATAAACATCTCCATATGCATATCCTGTCTCTGTACTAAATAGATGTATCTTTTCCGGCTTTAACCGAATATATGCCTCCTGCCCGACCTGGCCTGAGTAATCCGCGCCTGTTACCATTGTAATATCCGGTATGTCAGCCCCGGTGAGGAAAACCGCCACTTCACGCCCGGTATTTTCTAAAATGCTGATTTTCATCCGCACCGCATGAGGCTCGTCCGGTGCAGCCGGCACAATGTGTTCCGGACGGATACCGGCCTTAACAGGCCCCTGCAGTCCTCTTGTGGTCAGACCGCCTTTATCCATTGGAATACGGGCATTTCCCAGGGTCAGATAATGTTGTCCGTTATTTGAAATAAGCTCTGTGTCCCACACATTCATATTGGGGGAGCCTATGAATCCTGCAACAAACAGGTTTGCCGGATTTCTGTATATTTCCTGCGGTGTTCCGAACTGCTGCAGAACACCGCCTTTCATCACGGCAATGCGCGTCCCCATCGTCATTGCCTCCGTCTGATCATGGGTAACATATATGGTGGTTACCCCCAGCTCCCGTTGGAGCGTTATAATCTCCCGGCGCATTTCTGTGCGGAGCTTCGCATCCAGATTGGCTAACGGTTCATCCATGAGAAAAAGTCCGGGTTTTCTTATCATGGCCCGCGCAAGGGCAACACGCTGGCGCTGACCGCCGGACAAGGCCCCCGGCTTCCTTTCAAGCAGAGCATCCAGCTCCAGCTTTTGGGCTGTTTCTGCTACCCTTCCCTCTATTTCCTGTTTTCCGATGTGCTGCATTTTAAGGGGAAATGCGATATTATCTTTTACCTTCATATTGGGATAAAGGGCGTAATTTTGGAATACCATGGCAATATCGCGGTTCTTTGGCGGAACCTTGTTCACAATCCTGCCATCCATAACGACCTCACCGCTGCTTATACTCTCAAGTCCTGCAATCATACGCAGCAGTGTTGTCTTTCCGCATCCGGAAGGGCCTACAAATACTATAAATTCCCCTTTCTTTATTTCCATGTCCATATCCTTAACAGCATGAACATCACCAGGATACCATTTATTCACTTTGCTTATCTGCAGATCGCCTGCAAAATTCCTGTTTTCCATAAATTAATCCTCTGTGTTAATCTTTCATTCCGGAAGATATAATGCCCTGCTCCAGATATTTCTGACCGGACAGGAATATCAGAAGAGGAGGCATCAGCGTAATCAGTGACGCGATTAATGATACCCCGGCGTTATCCGCTGTGATGTTTGGCATATACAATGACAGCGGCCAGAGCGCCTGGTTTTTTAAGAATGCCTGAGACGCCTCTATTGCGTTCCAGTATTCCAAAAACCCTAATACCACAGCCGACAGAATGCCCGGTGCGCCCAGCGGAAGCCCAAACCGCAAAAATGTCTGAAATGAGGAAGCCCCGTCCACGGCCGCCGCCTCCATGACCGCCGCCGGTATGTCCATGAAAAAACGTGTCATGATGAATACCGGAAGCGTTGATGCCGCACCGGGCAGTATGACCGCCCATACGGTATCAATCAGGCCCATCTTATTCAGGATAAGATAGCTGGAAACCATGGTTACCTGAAATGGCATGAGCATCAGGACAATATACAAAGTATAGAGTATCTTTTTTCCGCGAAAGTGAAACTTTGCAAACGCCCATGCCGCAGGAGCGCCCAAAAGGACATGACCGAGTATGATTGGGAAAACCTGCCTGCAGGAATTCCAGAATACCGTAAAGAACTGGGGCGTATCCAATAATAGTTCCACATATGCCGCCAGTGTCGGATAACGAGCAATTACGGGCCATACAGCCGTTCCTCCCCTTCCTTCCAGGACAGGCGCAAGGTTTTCAGACAACTCTGCTCCTCCCATAAAGGTCCCGGATATCAGCATCCAAAGAGGCATCCATATAAAGACCGCAATCAAAACAAGGGGTACGCCAAGAAGCCATTTTTTCATATCCTCTCTCATATCCTATCTCCTCTGTCCATGATTTTTTGCAGCAGTAGTATTAAAATAAATACCAGAATTGCCATCATCACAGCTCCGGCACACATTTTATCCACATCCAGATTGCCGTACCAGTTATTAAATAAATGCTGAAGCATGTAAATACTGTCATCCGGATAACCTCCCGCAATCAGATAAGCCTCCCTGAACACCTTAAAGGAATTGAGCAGCGACAGTACTGTAATGGTAAATAATGTGGGCATAAGATTGGGGAGTGTAATCCTCACAAACCGCTGAAGGCTTCCGGCGCCGTCTATCTGGGCCGCCTCATATAATGCCGGATTTATGGCGCTAAGTCCTGACAGCCACAGCACCATATTATATCCGAAATTCTTCCACAGATAAGCAAACACCAACACGCCAAAGGCTGCCTTACTTCCAATCCAGTCAACCGGATCCATACCCCAAAGCGCAAAGAACGCGTTGAGAAGTCCATTTTTGTGAAAGAACACCCGCCACAAAAGCACAATCGAAGCAACGGGAACCGCCATGGGCACAAGAAACGAGGTCTTAAAAATGCCGCGTTTTTCCCTGAAGGAGGCCAGCATCAGGGAAACAGCCAGGGAAAAGAGTAACAGAAGCGGTATGCAGACTAAGATAAATTTTGCTGTATTAGCTGCCGCCATCTTAAACGCATGGTTTCTCAAGACTGCCAGATAATTTTGAAATCCCACAAAGCGGTCACCGGCAGCCAGGAAAAAGGAACAGCGCAGAGCATCCAGCATGGGAATCAGCACCATAATGCTCACGAACAGCAGGCTCGGCAGCAAAAACAGCCATGGTACCATTTCTTCCCGGACCGGAACACTGTATTCACGTTTTTTCCTCATCCAAAATCCTCCCTTCACGAACATCGGCGGCAAGTGTTTCTTTCAGACAGTAAAACAGAAAATCCACACATATCCACAGGCATGGCAGAAAATACATTGCTTTGCAAAAGGTCATATTGTGAGCAGAGGCTATCTTGAATGAAATCAGGCCAAGAGTCAGTGTATATGCCGCACAATAGAAAATCATTCTTTTGTAAGAGCGTATGGATACCAGCATTGCTGCGGCTGCCGTAAAGGCAGAGGCGCAAACAGAAAGCAGCACTGCCATAAATGACGAGATCCAAAGCTCTATATCCCGGAAGGAAGGCCCCGCGGCCATCCAGTAGACCATATTTTTTCCCTGTTCCTTAAACAAATTTTCCCAAAACTCAAAATCAGACCACATTGCAGGGATAAACTCGGAAGGAAATTCTGGCAGGTCCATACAAACCCATAATCCGGCCAATATACCGAAAGCCATTAAAAGATAAATAGCCAGCAGCAGGGGATAACGGTAACGCCTTTTTCCATGCCTGATCACGCGCCCAAGGATTCCAAATGCCAGAATGATCGCAGGGAACCGGAGTATCATGCCAAGTACCCATGCAAATAATGTCAGGTCAAGGATCCGTCCCATCGGAAAACCTGCCGATGAGAGATACTGACCGGCCCTCTCCCCTGCTCCCGGACCTGTAAACGTCAGCTGCATATTGGATAAGGGTTCTTCCGATTCCACCTGCGCCTGTAAGAATAACCTTGGTTCTTCCTCCTCAAATATGCCTCGGACATAGAACTGCTTTCCTTCCGCCTTTACCGGCACCCCAATCACATTGGTACTTCCCCACAGAGAGAATGCCAGACCGGTACTGACGGCACAGCCAGAGGCATCCGATCTGGCCGGATAAGCGCCGTCCGCCAGCATGGAGGATGATATATCCCCACAGTCTCCAAAGACGTCAACAACATCCGCCTTCATCTTCTTTTTGTCTGAAGCCATTATCTCCTGTTCCGGGTATATCTGCCATAAAGTGACCTCCGGCTGGTTTCCTGCTCCATCCTGCCTTGCATACGTCTGCTGCCTGATAAGCTCTGAGGGGCTGACACCGTTCTTTTCCCATTTAATGCTCACACTTGTACAGTGACTGATGGCCGTACTATAGAAAGAACAAGCGGTACACCAAAGAACCGCTGCCAGTATTGCTGAAATTGTCAACGCCCGGTAATGGGCAAACCTGTTATTTTTCAATACGGACCCTGTCTCCTTCCGATATGATCTTATTTGAGCTTATAACTACCTGATCCGAATACGTAAGCGCGCCATCAACATACATGGTCTGACTGTCCCTTTCCTTAACGGTTATATCTACCCTTGCAATGACCCATTCTGTTCCCAGTACGGAGCTTTGTCTGCGGAGTACGAATACGTGATCTCCGGCGGAATCACTTCTGAGTGCGGTAAGAGGCAGACAATTTTGATACGTCTCGCTTTTTCTGCTCAGAAAAAGCTGTGCCGGCATACCGGAAGTATAACCTCCCTCCGACAGAACCGCAGTTACTAAAACCTGGTCCGACTCGTCCGGTGTGCTGATGGAATGAATCTCCACATCTGCTTTTTGTGTGCTTCCGTCCAATTTGTAATGAAGCTCTCCTTTGTCCCCGGCTGAAAAGCGGCGTGCTGAATCTTTATCCAGTTTTCCTTCAAAAACAAATCCTCTGTCAGCAGAGGAAAGTATGACTGCATCTTCCCCCTCCTTTGTTTTATCCCCGCGTTCCAGCGTCCTCACCACCGTACCAGGGGCCGGAGCCAAAAGGCATCCCCCATTATCCAAAATTTCCTGTAATGCAGCACGCGATTTCTCCTTATCTGACCGCTCAGATTCACAGGTGATTCTGTCAATCTCACCTTCCTTCTGCAATACATCAGCCTGTCTCCGGGCATCTTCCAATGCTGCCTGGGCGGTCTCAACTGCCCTTCCCGCAGCATAGAGTTCTTCCTCCTCAGAATATCGGTTATCCTCTGACTCACGCCGGGCACGGTTTAACGCTTCTCTTGCAGCATCAATGGCAGACTGGGCCTCACTGACTGCAGACTCAGTTGAAAAATCGTTGCCTTCCCTGACTGCTTCCAGCACTGTTTCTGCTTTATAAAGAGCATCTTTGGCTTTATCAATGTTACGTCTCCAGCATCTCTTGATGGAATCCAGGTTATCGTCTGCCCTGTCATAGGACGATGAGGTATAGTCTGCTTTTGAAAGTTCCTTTTTTGCCTGGTTAAATGCCTTTTGCGCAATGGAAAGTTCTTCCTCCGCCTCCTTCAGCTCCTCCGTATAATCCGCGGCATCATCCGGCTGCTTCCCTGCAATCGCTTCCTTTATTTCGCTGACTCTCTGATTTGCCATATTAAGTTCATCTTTCGCCTGCTCATACGTTTCTAATGCCTGCTGATAACCATCCTCTGAATCATCAAGATTTTCTGATTCCTCATCCAGCGCCTGTTCTGCGGCACGGATGGCGTCCTCCGCGTCCTCCCTTACGTTTTGCAGGTTTTCCCTCGCTTCCTTCACAAGCGCTTCTGCCTTATTAATAAGATTCTTTTCCGCATCTGCCAGTGTTTCTTCAAGCTTTGTATAATCTTCTTTCAGCCGCATCTCTGCCCTGGCATACTTTGCAGCAATGCGCTCATACGCCTTTTGGGCATCCTCCAGCGTACGCTGTGCCTCAATCACATCATTGCCGCCATTGTCTGCTGAAAGATCGATTCTCAGGTTAAGGATATGGATTTCTTCTTCCAGCTTCTTAATCTGTTCTTCTGCGGAAGGTTTATCAAATTCTATCAGTATTTCACCTCTGTCTACCGGTTTGCCCTCCCCTGCATTGACGGACACGACCTTAAGGCCATCCGGAAGGCTAATCCCCTTCTCTGCTGCCGCATGGATAATCCCTTCCATTTCAGCCCTGTTCATTAACGTTTTGCTTGTCATGGAAGACACTGCAACATGGGCAGTTGTAAAAGAATGGGATGCACGGGAAATGATTGTGCATACAAACATAAATGCGAAAAATCCAATCATAAGATATACAGCCATGCGCTGTACACGTTCTTCTATAAGGGGCCTGTATTTCTTTCCGGAAATAAGCATGGCCTTTTGCTGTCTGATTTTTTCCCCAATATGTAAACGCATAGCTGTATCATCTCCTGTCAGGTTAATTGAACACAATCATAATGATTTTGTCTGCCAGGTAAGAACCGTCCGCCTGCTGTTTCCCGAAACACAGTACAAAATCACTGTCCCCTATCCTGTCTTTTTCACTGTCCTCCAAAGAGTAGCTGCTGCCATCCGATTTCACGGTTCCCTTTTGAAATACTGTGTCTTCTGTATAAGTAACCGTCATGCTGCCCCCATCTCCTGAAGATGAAGTGCCGTCCGCAAAGGGTGATGTATTAATCACGCACCCGGTATTCGAGCATTTGCCGGCTGTGCCGCTCAAATCAGCAGACTTCATCATGTCATTCGCATCTGCAAAGGTATCCATTGTATCTGAATCCCTGTTCCCGGCATCATCCGGACTTTGCAGAGGTGAATCATTTTGGACCGCTTCCTCCTGCTTTTCAGGGACTTCCTCCTTCTCCGCCTTACCGGCAGTATTTACAGGATTGCTTTCCTGTCGCTCTGTCGCTTCCATTCTTTCTGTTTCCGTTTTTGCATTTGTCTCCGTACCTGCACAGCCGGTAACCAAAAGCATCCCCGCGCAGATAGCTGCATATATCCCCATCATTCCTCTTTTCATAAGCTGTCTTTTCATCGTTTTGAATTCTTTCCTTTGCATATAAAATTTTTACATTTGTTCATTGATATAAAGACTGGCCCGGCTCTGAATTCTTTCAGCCGCTTCCAGGGCGCTCCTGGCCCCTGAAAAATATTCCCGGGCCTCCTCCAATATCAGTGATTCCAGTGTCTGATTGTCATTCTCCACATAGGCTGCGCTGCTTAAAAGCTGCTTTGTCAGCTCCGCATCTTCTTTTGTTGCCTTGCCGTCTTCGTAAATCCACGTCCAGACAGATTTTCCATCCACCGCCGCCTGCGTGACCTTATCAAACGCCCTCTTATGAATCGGAAGCATCATACAGGACATCTGATGCTCCTCTGTCAATAGTGTTCTGACAAATTCCCATGCCCCTTCCTTCCGGGTGCTGGACGAGGAGATTCCAACCTTCACTTCCGGTTTGATTACATGGTACTCACCGCCGCCTCCGGGAAGTCCAAGAAATCTCAGGTTTCCGTTGTAGTAATTTCTGTACCGGGTGATGTGGTAAACGCTCAGCACAGTCTCATAGGCTGCTGCATAGGTATCACTTATCTCCATTCCTCCAAAGCCATTCTGGCTGCTTTCCTGTATTTTACCGGCAAATTCCAGCATTTTTACAAATTCAGGCGAATCAAATGAGCATTTACCCAGGCTCCAGTCAATAAAACTGCCGTCTGTCTGAAGCATGTCTCTCAAAAAGGAAGCTCCGGACAGATTGTCTATGGAATTGGCTCCGTAAGTATCAAGGACCTTTTCCAGATCCTGAACGGTCCAGCCATTGCTTCCATCCACAACATCCGCGCCGGCCAGCATAGTGGATATGGCTGCTCCGTCTGTAAGATAAGGTAACTTTCCATCCAGGCTGATAGCTTCAAAGACATTTTCAAAGTAATCCTCTGTCCGGATTTCCGGATCATGTTCCATATATGGATAGAGATCTTCCAAAAGCCCTTTACCTAGATAAATCTGTACAGACAAATTACTCATATCCAGGATATCCGGCATATCGCCGGAGATGATCCGTGTATTAAGATTCAAAATGGCATTATCCCATTCCTCGTTGGAAACATTTTGTGCATACGGAAAATACTCTGTCAGCTCAACCTTATACCTGTCGTTTGTTTTGTTAAAATCGGATACGGCCTGGACAATGCCAGGAGTCGCAGTCAGGCTCACCATACTCAAAATCTCCCTCTCATCCTCCCCCTTGGCCAGAACCGCCATTTCATACGATAATACCCCAGTCTGATTGGATGAGGCCGCCAGGACCACAAAACGCCCATCCGTGCATTCTCCAAGATGAACTTCTGATGTGCCAAGTCCCATATCCGACCAGTTAAAGACAGGGATGCCCTCCTGTGCTCCCGCAGCATACCCATACAAAACGGAAGAATCAAACCGATAGAAATCTTTGTTCACTCCTCCATACAGTCCTGCTGTTGCTCCCAGACAGATTTTATCTTTCCTCCAATCCCGGCTCTCCATGTCCACTGTAAGCAGGTCATAGTTCATACGGTCCGAGGAAGTCGCACAAATACCTATCTGTCCCTTGGCAGTCGTTGTCGTTGTCATAAGATTTCCCTCATAATCGAGAGCAAATAAGAAACTGCCGTTGTTGTCGAACAGATAGACCAGCGTATTTCCTCCTTTTGCAGCCACACAGATATTTCCCTCCATATCAATGCTAAGGAACAAATCTCTTCCAACTGCCGATATGACCGGGCTGTCCATCACACCTGCCAGGCCAACCGATTGGACCTGTGAACCACTGTTGTCAAATTTCCTTAAACTATAACCGCCTGCCTGTTCCAGGCAAACCGCCCAGATGCTGTTATCCGGGGCAAAGCCAAAATCCAGAAGTGAGACAGAAGCATCCAGATCCAGATTCTGTTTCAAAAACTTGCCGTCATCAATATCCATTGCTGCCAAATAGGACGTGCCATCTTCCTCCAGGCAGCACAGATAGGCCATATCATCTTTGAGCAGAAGTCTTTCAATTCCTGTCACGGTGTCTGGAATATCAAAAAAGTCTGCAACATAGGAAGCAGCAGGCTGCATGGTATCCATGCGGTTCCCGCAGGCTGTTACGGTAAAAATCATTGCTGTTATTCCCAGAATTGTAAAGATCCGTTTTATCTTCTTTCTCATAGCCACCTCCATTTTCTAAAATTACCTCCTTTCATATAAATATTGCCTGCTCTATCAGGCAGTTTAAGCATACCATTGATGAGCAGGCAGTTTTTTAATTTGAGATAATTGATTTTCTATGGAATGGTAAATGAATGATTAAGAAATTCCTAAGGCGATATGGCAATGATCAGCATTCGTCTGTCTGACAAAAATTTTACCTCATTACCAATTTTTTTATTGACAATGAGGTTGATTTTTCTTGCAATGCTGTAAAAATATTCTTCTTTGAGAGGATAACCGGCGTAGGATTTTTTCTCGACTAAGCCAAACTGTTTTAGTTCATTCAGTTGCAAATCTCTAAGGTTTTGTGACAGGGATTTTGGATGAATCTAATGGGATTTCAATGATGAAAGCAGTGCGTCCATTACTGCTTTCAGCCTTTATCTGTCCGCCATGCAGTACAATAATATTTTTTGCAATAGCAAGCCCCAGGCCGGAGCCCCCTGTTTCGCTTAATCTCGCATTGCTTAAACGGCAGAATTTATCAAAAATCACATTGAGCTTTTCCTCCGGAATTTCCCCGTCATTTTCAAATTGAATCACAGTCCATTCTGAAAGTTCTTTGGCCGATACTTTGATAACACTATTGTCCGTACTATAAGAAATGGCATTTTTAAGGATATTATTAAATACTCTGGCCAGCTTATCAGAATCTCCATATACAGATATGTCCTCATCTACATGATTCTCTATGATCTTTCCACATGCATTCAACTGCGGATACAATTCATCTGAAATCTGTGCAATCATATAGTAAAGATCAACCTTTGTCTTTTGAAGCGGAAGGGCTTCAGAGTGGCTGCGGGTGATCTCAAAAAATTCATTCACCAGGTTTCTGAGCCGATTGGCTTTTTCCCATGCGGTGTGGATATATTTTGCTTTCTCCTCATCAGGCATATCCGGTGTTTCATCCAAAAGACTAAGATATCCGATTACAGAAGTCAGTGGGGTCTTGATATCATGAGCCAGATATACCACAAGATCATTCTTCTGCTGCTCTGCCCTCTTAGCCTTATCCGCCCGTTCTGCAAGTGTCCGCTTTACGTCAGCCAGTTTATGCTCCACACTCTCCAGTTCCGGAGACAGTGAAATCGCCGCCCTTTCCTCCATAAGCTTGTCAATCCCTGTTACTACTTCATCAAAATATCTTTTATATGTGTCCAACAGCATGTGGAACAACAAAAAAACAAATATGATAATGACCAACGCAAGAATAAACTGCATATTGACAGTCACTATCTTGAAATATATCAAATCAGCTTCCTTCTCACTGATTGAAAGACTGCGTGCAAACCACCCAACAATCGCATCTGCCAAATGTCCACGCGTCAGCATCCGCAGTGCAAAGACTGCAGCAACTGCTCCCACTGTAATCCATAATCCTCTGATAAATGTAATATGGCCGAGCTTTGAATAGTTGTATTTTGTATTTTTAAATTTCCCCAATTTTATATCCAACCCCCCATACCGTTTTTATATATCTGGGGTTTTCCCCGGTATCCTTCATCTTCTCGCGAAGATGTCGGATGTGTACGGTAATCGTATTGTTACTCTTGGTATAATATTCTTCCTGCCAGACTTCATGGAATAATTCTTCGGCACTGACGACACTGCACTTGCGCTCTAAAAGAATCCTTAGTATGGAAAATTCCGTAGGAGTCAGTGACAGCGTCTCTCCATTAAGCCGGCATTCATATGTCTTAATGTTCATCGTTAATCCGGCATATTTAAAGATTTCATCCGCTGCCGGAACCGCTGAGCCTACATTATATTTCTTATAACGGCGAAGCTGGGCCTTTACCCTTGCTACCAGCTCAAGAGGCAGAAACGGTTTTGTAATATAATCATCTGCACCAAGCGTAAGTCCGGTAATTTTATCCGTCTCTCCATCCTTTGCCGTAAGCATAATTACCGGATATGTGTACTCCTTACTTCGTATGGACTGACATATCGAAAGTCCGCTGATATCCGGAAGCATGATATCCAGTATAGCCAAATCAAAGTCTGTACTCCCGATACAGACAAGTGCTTCCTCTCCTGAATAAAACTTATATACATCCATATTTTCATTTTGAAGATATACTTCAATCAGATCCGCAATTTCTTTCTCATCATCAACAACAAGTATCTTTTCAAGCAAAGCATGACACTCCTTTCAGTTTAGATCATATACATTATACCGCAAATAGACTTTACTTGATTAAGAATATTATCAGTACTTTTGATGCCTATCATATTTTATCACATAATCAACTTGGGCCATTAACGATTTGTGAACTTCACCTTTTTGCATTTCCTTACGAATGCGGGTATTTTCAATGACGACCGGAACATCTGCTCCATTATTATTTCCTCTATTAAGCCCTAAACAGCAAAGTTCAGGACATGGCATTTGGACAATTATTTTCCCTTTTTTAAATTGCTGTGGTTTTTTATTAAATTCCATAAATATATAACCCATTTTTTCTTTCTGGAATTTAGCTGTTCATAAGTTTTGTTAAGTCCTCCACAGAAGCGTCCATTTTCACAGAGATTTCTTCCATTGTCATACCGGAAGCAAGAAAACGCTTTAGCACCATTTTCATATCCTCCCCAACCTCTACGATATGACCGTCCAAATCGTAAAACCGAATCACCCGTTGACCCCAGCTATCGCCGTGCTCCATGCTGCATCTTGCAATTTTGCATGCCTGGTTTCCTTCATCGCAGCCGCAGCCAGGACAGTTTTATTCAAAAACATGGGACAAAGCCCACAATTTAATCCACAGAGGGAAAAAAATTGATTCTGTCGTTTAAATCCTTTCATGATACCTCCTTAAGTCCTTTACACGCATCCGATTCAGCTGAAGTGAATTTATACTTGTCCCAACAGACTTATTTCCTCTAACATTATACTGGGTCTGTGGAATGATTGTATTATTTAATGCTAAAGAATTTATTAATCATTTCCTAAGGTGCAGATAATATGCGTTTTCCCGCTATCAGAGGACTCTTCGGCCAAAACCACATCCTCACCAGGCCGCCATGCCTGTCCAAACTTCACACCGCGGAACAGGGCAGCCAGACCGATAATCTGCTTGAACCTCAAAATCTTATCCCGATCCATCCCCAGGTGTTTGGAAATCCATGCGTCAGAACGCCCCAACTCATACAGTTCCTTAATGATATTACTCATTAAGCCCACATCATGTGTTCCACAGGCGCGGTTATGACAGATGGTACTTGCAATCCACTATGAGCTAAACTATTATTGTCCATTTTGGACCTCCTGTGCTTTTTATTTGTGGTTTGCAGACCTACATTTAGTTTAGCACAGGAGTTGCTTTTATCTGAAGATATTCCCTCCACCTGCAGAGCAGGCGGTTTATTTTTACCGTGGCACAAAAAAATAAGAGTAGGGAATTCCCATTTCCTATTCTTATTTTTCCTCTTAATTGTACTAGCTATAATGGATATAGCTAATCGATCATATCTTCAGCCATAGCCACCAGTTCATTTTTTGACATATATGGTATCTTTTGAAAGAGATTGCCCTGATGCCGGTTCGGCAGATGGTATATTGAGTTTCTTCGGAATTGAAAACACTAACCATCGCCGACTGGGATGCATTTCCGTTTGTTTTTATTAACACATTGATGCCGCCTGTATTCCTGCAATTGCACCATCAGCAACTGCTGTAGCTACCTGTCTTACTTTCTTTACACAGATATCTCCAGCAGCAAATACTCCCGGAATTTCTGTCTGCATCAATTCATCCACTGGAATATATCCGTGTTCTAACTTCAATTCCGTGTAGATCTGAGTGTTCGGAACAATTCCTGCATAAACAAATACTCCGCACTCTCCATCTTTTACAATCTGTTTATTTCCTGTTTTGTTGTCGGTAAATTCAAGTTCCTCAACTATTTCGTTGCCATATACTGCTGTGAGACTTGAATGTGGCATGATTTCAATGTTATGGTGTGCGGCAACCTTATCTTTAAATTCCTGTATACATACAAGTTCATCTTCCACGCATACGATTGTTACTTTTCCAGCAATTCCAGCCAGGTAAATGGCTTCCTTTACTGCGCCATCTGCTCCACCAATGATATAGATATTTTTACCCTTATAATCAGGACCATCTTTTGGTGCGTTTAATCGGACACCTTTCAGACTTTCACCTGGAATTCCTAACATACGGCCAGAACCACCATTGGCGAGAACCACGGTTTTACATTCATAACTTTCTTGATCCGTAACGACTTTCTTAATTTTACCTATTAACTTTGTTTCTGTCACGTTCTCATAGCGAATCTCTACACCGGCACTAAGTACTTGCTCTTTCATACGTTCAGCAAATGTCTTACCAGATTCTTCTTTCATGATTGCCGTATAGTGCGTAACTGTCGAGACAGTTCCAATCAAACCGCCAACCTGACCCTTTTCCAACATCAGAATCTTTTTTCCTCTGCTTTTTCCATAAATAGCTGCACTGATACCGGCTGGTCCGGCTCCAATAATAATCATATCATACATTTGAATATCCTCCTGCTGCACACATAACAATATTGCCTTATTTATATAGCTGTTCCATTGATTCTACAATCTGATTTAAGTTTTCTTCATTTCAGGAATCCTTGATTGATAGCATATGCAATATACTCAGATTTTACCCATTACGAACATTATATTCATAACCAGGCGGCCGTCTATTCCGTCCCATCCCCCACCATGATCAGATGGATATCCCGCTCCTGGATCCGCTCCAGCTCCTTTTCATCAAACACCTTTGTGGTCACCACGCCTGTATAATCCTGGAGGTTGTTGATCTTCATCAGGGCCTGTCGGTTAAATTTGGAATGGTCCACCACCAGGTAACTTCTGTTTGCATTTTTTGTAACCATGCGCTTTAGGGATGCCTTGTCCATGGTGGGGGTGAGTACATTAAAATTGGAATCAATAGACATTGCCCCCATAAATGCGATCCCCACATGAATATAGGACATCATCTGATTGGAAAATGTCCCGAATATGCTTCCTGTCTCCTTCTGTACCGTGCCACCGCAGATCATCAGCTCCACATTGCTTCTGTGGAGAAGAAATCCCACCTCAATATCATTTGTAATGACAGTCAGGTCCGGTATGCTCATGATCCGCTTTGCGATCTCGCAGATCGTGGTACCGGAATCCAGGAACACCGTGTCCCCGGGCTTTACCATGGCCGCACAGGCTGACGCCAGCTGCTGCTTTTCCTCCATCATGGTGACCATCTTTTCCGTATAGGTTGCCTCATGCTTGATAACCGCCGCACCGTGGCGGCGCTCGATGATCCCCTCCTGCTTCAGCTTGTCCAGATCCCTCCGGATCGTCATCCGGCTCACATCCAGGATCTCGGCCAGACGCTCCACCTGTATATTGCCCTTTTCACTGACCAGCTCCACGATCCGGTTCTGCCGCTCCTCTGCTGCGCTCATGTTGTCCCCGCCTTTCTCCACCTGTTTAAACCAATGGTACTATCTCTCCATGCTGCTGTCAATACCACACGCAGAATGCCGGCCGCATATTCCGCGTCCGGCATTTGTCATGTTGAAATCTTTCCCTTAATCTCCATCTTTTCTGAGAAACGCAGGCGAATACTTGGCAGCCAGCCTGATTGCCTCCACCATGCTCACATCACTTGCAATCCCTGTTCCCGCAATGTCCATGGCTGTTCCATGGTCCACAGAGGTCCGCAATATGGGCATTCCCGCTGTCACGGCAATGGTCCGTTCAAAGTCCAGCGTCTTGGTGGCAATATGCCCCTGATCGTGATACAGGGACAGCACGCTGTTGAACTTTCCCTGAAGCGCCAGATGGAACACGGAATCAGCTCCCACAGGTCCCACCACCTTATATCCCTCTGCCTGCAAGGCTTCAACCGCCGGATAGATGGCGTCCATCTCCTCATCTCCGAACAGACCGTGCTCCCCGCTGTGGGGATTCAGCCCCGCGATCGCCATGGTCCCATCCTCCACCCCCAGCTGGCGCAGTGCCTGGGTGCAGCGCTTTACATAGTCCATGACCCGCTCTTTTGTGATCATGTCGCATGCCTTTCTCAGGGATACATGCCTTGTGAGGAAAAATACCCTCATATTCCTCACCTCAAACATGGTCAAAGGATCCGGCGTGTCCGTAAGCGCCCCGAATATTTCCGTATGACCGATAAAGGGCACTCCCGCAGCCCTAAGGGACTCCTTGTTGATTGGCGTGGTGGACACGGCCGCCACCTTTCCCTCATTTGCCAGGGAAATGCTTTCCGCAATATATTCATACGCGGCCTGACCGCACATGCTGCTGATCTCCCCCAGCTTAAGCCGCCCCATATCCACATTGTCAAGGTCCATGAGATTGATCACATGTTCCTCAAATCTTCCCTCCCCCGGTTCCTTGACCACATGGATGGCCATGGGAAGGTCCACGATCCTGATTGCCTGTTCCATCACCTTTTTGTCACCCACTACCACGCACCTGGCGCACTGAAATGTTTCTTCCCTTGCCAATGCCTTTGCCACTATCTCCGGACCGATGCCTGCCGGGTCTCCCATTGGTATTGCAATGATTGGTTTCATCTTTTATCCTCCATCTGTTTTATTACTATATTCGCAGCTGTTCAGGACAGCTTGCCATAATTAACTTTCATTCTACCACAACCTCAGACCACTGTCTCAAAATATTCCATACACTGCATCAAAGTATCCTCCCTTCCCACCAGACCGCCTTTTGTGATCATGGGCAGTCCCTGGTGGCTGCCGCCAATGGTATTGGAGTAAATGGCCAAGGGGATCACTTCCCCTTTCACATGGAATCCGGAAATTCCCAGCTTCTCACAAAATGCCGCTGCCACATCCCCTCCTGAAGCATAAACGCCGCCGATCCTGCCGTCCATCTCCCCAATCAGGTCATAGAGGACCTGGGCAATGGTGTCTGTGATCACACCGGCACATTCTTTCATGGAACTATGTTTTGCTCCATCTATCTTGGACAGATCCACCACATCGTCCTTTGATTCTGTGGTGGTTATGACCACAATGCCGTGCGATTCCTCTGCTGCCCGCACTTCCTCCATCACACGTTCCATTTCCGCCCTGCGCCTGTCTTCGTCAAAAAACTCTGTTGCCCGTATTCTCACCACCAGTGGGTTGGCATTTTTCTTCAGATACTGCAGCTGCTGTCTGGTCAGATCGCTGGCGCTGCCAATACCGCACAACAGCTTTTTCTGGATTGCCTCTTTTTTGCGTTTGAACAAATTGCCGGCCAGGGCCGCTGTGAAAGAGCCGGGATCAATGGCCGCGATCTTTAATCCGCTGGCCGCGCAGCAGGCTGCAATGGCATCAATATCCCGGGCAGTCCGGGCATCCACCACAATGATCCTGTGTTCCTCCGCCTGCTTTAACAATTCTTCCAGCAGCTTTCCGGAACTCTCCACCACCTGTTCCAGTCCGATATATCCCACCGGATATTGGGACTGCTGCTTTACGATCTCTGTAATCCTGGATGTATGTACCGGAGAAGTGGGATCATTTGCCGCCTCGGTCATCTGAAGAGGAACTCCGTTGACCAGCAGGATATCACCAATACTGGTCCGCCCTGACCCGGGAAAGGAGGCCACCACCACAGCCCTGTAATCCTCCCCCAGATAATCCAGGATACTGTCGATCTCCGCTCCTACATTTCCCCTTAAAGTGGAATCAATCCGCTTGCTGTAAAGAATGGAATCACTTTTTGGGAAAAGGGCGGCTGTTTTTTGTACCCTGTCATAAGCCTCATCCCTGCTGATACCCCTGCTGTTGGTACTGATGCACAGCACATCATAATCCTCAAACTGTTCCATATGGCCTGTCTTCAGTATAGTGGCTACCTTAAATCCATTCTGCGACAGAATGGCGCCTGTGTCATTGGCTCCGGTCAGATCGTCCGCAATTATAACTGTGTTTATCATTGTAAAACCTCCTCAGACAAAATCCTTTTCTTCTCCTCTTATAAACTCCATGGGCCCTGTTCAATGTTTATAGCCACATTCTAATGGCTGACCCCTCCATAGTCAACGGTTTGGCCTGATTTGTTCGTTTTGCGGGGATTTAAAAATCGTAAACGGAAAAAACGAACAAAACTCCCGGGGGCTGTTTAGGCCCTTGGGAGTCTGCTCCTTTGTTTCGGTCATGGTCTTTATCTATATATGATTACTGTATCTTATCCTTCAGCACCTGGACCGCCTTCTGGATCTGATTATCCTCCTCCGGCTTCACCACTGCCTGGGTCTTCAGCTTCTCATCCAGTTCCACTTCCACATCCGGCTCTATTCCTTTTCCGTGAAGATCAAAGCCGCTTGGGGTATAATAATGTGCAGTGGTGATTTTAATGGCAGAGCCGTCCCCCAGAGGAATCAGGTTCTGCACGATTCCCTTGCCGTAGCTGGTGGTTCCAACCACGGTGGCCCTGTTATAGTCCTTCATGGCTCCGGTAAAGACTTCAGACGCACTTGCTGAATCGCCGTTCACCAGAATCACCAGCGGGAGATCCACCTCATGTTTGTCGGATGCAGTGAACACATCCCCCTTCTCATTCTTATCGGCCGTGTACACGATCAGGGTTTTTCCATCTCCCTTATCATATCTGGAAATATCATCCGGCAGCAGATAATCGGCCATCTTCACAGCTCCGTCCAGAATACCGCCCGGATTGCTCCTCAGGTCAATGATCAGCCCCTTCATTCCATCCTTTTCAAGTTCATCCACAGCTGCCTTAAACTGCTCCACTGTTATCACATCAAACTCCGTGACCGCAATGTATCCAATGTTGTCCTCCATCATCCGGTGCTCCACCGTAGGCACCTCGATCTTGCGCCGTTTCATGGTAAGCTCCGCATATTCATCTTTATCCGCACGGTAAACCGTAATATTGACAGGTGTGCCCTCCTCGCCCTTGATGTAGTTATTCACAAGCACATCCAGGCTCTCTGAGGCAACCAGAGTATCCTCCACCTTATAGATGATGTCCCCCGGCTGCATTCCTGCCTCCAGGGCCGGCGAACCCTCAAACACCCTAACAATGGTACACAGCCCCGTGGTCCTGTTCTGGCTGATCATGGCTCCGATACCGGAATAAGTCCCCTTGGTGCTGTCCTGCAGGGATTTGTAATCAGACTCCGTATAATACACGGAATACGGGTCATCCAAACCGGCCAGCATACCGCGGTAGATAAAATCTTCCACGTTCTGTGCATCCTCCTCATAGAGGAAATATTCCCCTATGATCTGCTGGATCAGATCCATCTTAGCCGTGACCTTAGAAAAATCCACGCCTTCCTTATCCTTGCTGCTGTCAGAGATAGCAGGCGCCCGCCCTTCGGTCTGTGTTCCGGGCTGACGGCTCATCACCTTTTTTCCGAAAATGTAAATGCCCGCAGACATTCCCACCACGATCAATCCCACAAATGCAGTGACCAGCGCTCCGGCCAGCACACCGGTCCAGAAACGGTTCTTCCCATTTCCCTGGCGGCTGCTATCCGGTCCCTCCGACTGCCAGTCCGGACCTGCGTTATCCGGCTGCCAGCCGCTGTTTCCACCAGCCGGCCCCTGCATCTGACGGTCCGGGTCATTCATGTTTTTTTGTTGATCAAACTCACGATTATCCAATTTAAAATCTCCTATCTGTCCGTTCCAGCACAGTGTACCGGGCTCTATGAATTTAAAACACGTCTTATTCTATACTTATGATACATCATGGGCTGACATAACTTCGGGGATTCACATATGTTCCGCCTGAGCGGATCCCAAAGTGCAGATGGGAACCGGTGGAATACCCGGTGGACCCCACTTTGGCGATCACCTGGCCCTGTTTTACTTTTTCCCCCACTCCTACCAGCAGCTTGGAGCAGTGCATGTAAACCGTACTCACTCCCCCTCCATGGTCAAGCATGATATAATTGCCAGCTGAATAGCTGTATGTAGAGATCACCACCTCGCCGTCCGCTGCCGCAATGATATCCGCGCCGGTAGACGCGCCGATATCTATCCCTTTATGGTTGCTGGAAGCGCCCTCTGTAGGCGACTCCCTGTCTCCAAAGTTCGATGTGATCCGGCTGCTGGACGGACAGGGCCACTTAAAACTAATATTCCCCAAATTCTGTACTGTATACGTTTTGCCGGCCGCCTCTGCTTTTTTCCTGGCTTCTTCTTCCCGGCGCTTCATCTCCGCCTCAATGCGCTTCATCTGGTCTTCCTGGGCCTTGATATCCGCATTGTACTGGTCTATCTCTGTCTGGGCCGATGCGATCTTGGCATTATAGGAGTCCAGTTCCGCTTTTTTTGAATCCATCAGCTTCTGCACGGAAGACTGCTTTGCCTGGGTGGTCTCCTGGAGTTCCACCAGACCCTGCCGCTCCTGCTCCAGGTTTTTCTCCCTGGCAGCCACGTCATCCTTGGCCTCGGCGTACTGCCGCAGCATCTTCCTGTCATACTCCGCTATCTGGCTCACGTATTCCGACCGGTTCAGCAATTCCGATATGCTGCCTGATTCCATGACCATATCCACAAAACTGCTCTCTCCGTTCTCATACATATACTTGATACGCAGCTTCATGGTGCTGTACTGGTGCTCCTCCACATCCTTTGCTTCCTCCAGCTCTGCCCTGGCGGTTTCGATCTCAGCCTCCTTGTCGCCGATCCGGACTTCCAGTTGGGAAAGTTCATCTGTCAATGTGGCCAAATTGTTATCCAGCTGCTTTACATAGGCTGCCGTATCGGCCTTCAGGGCCTCCAGCTGATTCAGGGCGCTCTCCACCTTTTTCTTCTCTTCTTCCAGGGCGGAAACCTGCTTTTTCGCATTGTCGATCTCCACACTGGTAGCGTAGGAGGAAAATGCAGCCATTCCGCCAAGCGCCAGGCCAATGGCAACTGCCGCCGGTTTTATGAAACCATTTCCTTTCATGGTCCTCTCCCTTTCCGGTGTGTAATATTAAACCTTTAAATGCCTGTGGATGGTAATAAAGCTGACAAAAAAACCGATCCCGATCCCCAGCACTCCGGCCGCGCCTGCCATATAAGGAAAAATCTCTTCCAGGGCAATGGGCTGAAAAAGTCCGGTGATCATCTGGTACCGCTCATTCACATAAACCACCGCCCTCTGATACAGGAAATACATACCGGCCAAAGGCACTGCCGCGCCCAATGCGCCTAACAGCACCCCTTCCACCACAAAGGGGGCGCGTATCATATAGTTGGTAGCCCCGATATAACGCATGATCTCATTCTCACGCCTTCTAAAGGAGGCTGCCACGGAAATGGTGTTGCTGATCAGGAAAACGGCAACTGCCAGCAGCACTCCGATGATCACAACCGAAAGGGCGCCGATGATCCTGCCCACGCTTGTAAAACCGGCAACCGCCGCGCTGGAATAGCGCACCTTGCGCACACCGTCCATGGCATCCAGCCTTTTTACAACCTCATCCTGATCATCCAGTTCATTTAAAAATATCTCATAGGACGCGGAACCGGACAAAGGATTGTCATCTGCAAACCCTTCCGCCAACTCCTCCATGCCCTCAAAATACTGCGTTTTAAAATTTTCCCATGCCTGGGCAGCGGATACGTAATTTACCTCCCGCACCTCGCCCCAGCTGCGTATGGTGTCCCCCGCTGCCAGGATCTGCTCCTCCGGCATCTGCTCATCAAAAAACACGGTGATCCCCACCGTTGTCTGGGCAGTCTTTGCCACATTCTGCACATTTGCCACCAGGGCAAAAAAAAGGCAGAATAAAAAAATACACGCAGAAATAGTCGCTATGGAAGCCAGCGAAAACAAAATATTTCTGCATATATTTATGATGCCCTGTTTCAGGCAATACCAAAATGTACTGATTCTCATTCCTGTTCATTTGCCTTTCCGGCGGATCCGCGCTCTGCGGTACAGGCTTACCTGCCCCGGCACCAGCAAACCAGGACCTGTTTCAAGCAGGCCCTAATACTTGCTGTAATATCCGCCCTCATCACTGATAACCGCCCCCCGTTCCATGGTGATGACACGCTTATTCATCTCATCCACCATCTCCTGACTGTGGGTGACCACGATCACCGTTGTCCCCCTCTGGTTGATCTCCTCCAGAAGCTTCATAATCCCGTGGGTATTGAAGCTGTCCAGATTGCCTGTGGGCTCATCTGCCAGGAGTACCTCCGGGTTGTTGATCAGTGCCCTGGCAATGGCCACCCTCTGCTGCTCCCCGCCGGAAAGCTGTCTGGGATATGCCTTGTACTTGGAAGACAGCCCCACCAGCCTGAGCATCTCAGGCACGGTCTCTTTGATCACCCGGGTGGGCACTCCGATTACCCTCTGGGCAAATGCCACATTCTCAAACACAGTGCGGTCCTTCAGGAGTCTGAAATCCTGAAAGACCACGCCTAATCTTCTGCGGTATTTGGGAATATACCTTCTCGGCATCTTTCCCAGGTCCATATCATTGACCACGATACGCCCCTTTGTAGGTTCCAGTTCCTTAAGGAGCAGCTTCATAAGAGTGCTCTTGCCGGAACCGCTTCTGCCCACGATAAAAACAAATTCCCCGTCCTCAATGGTCAGCGAAATATCCTTCACCGCCTTGCTGCCGGTCTCGTAGGTCTTGCTTACGCGACTTAACTCTATCATCTGTCACTCCGGTTTAATAATCCAGGCTCTCCATATACTTCATATACTTTGCAACCATAAGTGCAATCTTGAATGTTATGGCATCTTCAAAGATACGCAGGTCCAGCCCGGTGCTCTTCTGAAGCTTGTCCAGACGGTATACCAGGGTGTTGCGGTGGATATACAGCTGTCTGGAAGTCTCAGACACGTTCAGGCTGTTCTCGAAGAATTTGTTAATGGTTGCAAGTGTCTCCTCGTCAAAGTCATCCGGCGACTTGCCGTCAAACACTTCGCGGATGAACATCTTACACAGCGGAATGGGTAGCTGGTAGATCAGACGGCCGATCCCCAGATTATTATAAGCGATCACGTTCTTGCTGGCATAGAAAATCTTTCCTACGTCCAGAGCCATCTTGGCCTCCTTATAGGAACGTGAAACTTCCTTTATATCATTGATCGTGGTTCCATAAGCAACACGCACCTTGGTCATGGCCTCTGTGTTCAGCATGTCCAGAATGGTATTGGCTGTTTTATCCAGTTCGCCGTAGGACTCTCCCTGGCGCACTTCCTTTACAAGGATGATGTTCTTCTCATCCACGGCGGTGATGAAATCCTTTGTCTTGGATGCAAACAGGCTTCTCACTGTCTCCAGTGCATTTACATCCTTCTCGTTGTGGGTCTCAATAATGAATACCACACGCTTAACATCCGTGTCAATGTGCAGCTTCTTGGCCCTGTTGTAGATGTCCACTAAAAGCAGGTTGTCAAGCAGCAGGTTCTTGATAAAGTTGTCCTTATCAAAACGCTCCTTGTATGCAACCAAAAGGTTCTGGATCTGGAATGCAGCCAGCTTCCCTACCATATACACATCATCACTTGCGCCCTTGGCAAGGAGGATGTATTCCAGCTGGTGCTCGTCAAACACCTTAAAAAACTGGTATCCCTGAATTACCTGGCTGTCTGCTGGGGAGTCCACAAATACCAGGATGGAGCTCTCGGAATCTTCCGCATCCGTAAATGTGGATGCAAGCACCTTTCCCTCTGTATCGCATATACCCAAATCAATTCTTGTAATTGCTTTTAATCCATCTAATGTGGTCTGAAGTATCTGATTTGAAATCATTCTATACTCTCCTTTTCAAACGTATTCGGAGTAACTAATATCCCTATTTTCATATTTTAATGCAAAATTACAAAAAAAGCAAGAGAGTTGTACACTCTCCTGCCCCTTTTTACCTTAATTTTCATTTACGTTTTATAAAAACTAGTTAAGAATCACGAGTTCGGTATCTTTGTCAAACACATGGATCTTCTCTAAATCCATAGCCAGCTGGATTGTATCCCCAGGTCTTGCGGTGGTACGCGGATTTACTTTTGCAGTAAAGTCAGCATCTTCAATATCAAAATACAGCAGTACCTCGGAGCCTAACATCTCGTATACACGTACGGTTGCGTCAAACACGCTCTTTGGTGACATGGCCAGGAAGGATTCCTCATCATGAAGATCCTCAGGACGGATTCCCAGGACAACTGTCTTTCCTACATATCCCGCTCCCTCCAGCTTCTTTGCCTTTCCTTCCGGAAGTGCCACGGTGTGCTCTCCGAATGTCAATGTAATATCGGAACCGGACTTTCCAACCACTGCCTCGATCATATTCATCTGAGGAGCTCCGATAAATCCTGCCACGAACTTGTTGCATGGCTTATCATACAGGTTCTGTGGGCTGTCTACCTGCTGAACAACACCGTCCTTCATAACAACGATCCGTGTTCCCAGTGTCATGGCCTCTGTCTGGTCATGTGTTACGTAAATAATGGTGGTTTCCAGTCTCTGGTGCAGTTTGGAAATCTCTACGCGCATCTGGCCTCTCAGCTTTGCATCCAGGTTGGACAGCGGCTCGTCCATCAGGAATACTTTGGGGCTGCGGACAATGGCACGTCCCATGGCCACACGCTGTCTCTGGCCGCCGGAAAGAGCCTTCGGCTTACGGTCTAACAGATGCTCCAGATCAAGGATCCTGGCTGCGTTGTGTACCTTTTCATCGATCTCAGCCTTTGGTGTCTTTCTCAGTTTCAGTCCAAACGCCATGTTATCGTATACGGACATATGTGGATACAGGGCGTAGTTCTGGAATACCATTGCAATGTCTCTGTCCTTAGGCTCAACATCATTTACCAACTTATCATCGATATACAGTTCACCGGAAGAGATGTCCTCCAGACCAGCGATCATACGCAGGGTGGTGGACTTACCACATCCTGAAGGGCCAACGAAAATGATAAATTCCTTGTCTTCGATCGTCAGGTTAAAATCCTTAACTGCAACAAAACCGTTGGGATATTTCTTGGTTACATTCTTCAGCAATAAACTAGCCATTCTGTTCTTTCCTCCTAAAATTCGCTTTGCTTGCATGTAAAAAAAACGTGGTAAAATGCCTGTTTCCGCTGGGTTTTCCCGGTGCAGAAGCATCATTTGTAACTGTTAATATCATACATGAAACCCTCTGAGGAATCCATATTGTAAATCAACAAAATACAATTTTGGGATTTAGCTAATTTGTATACGAAAAAAAAAAAGTGTTGTAAATCACAAAGTATTCCAATAATTCCCGTTAAAAATTTGTTTATTATGTTAATCAGTGTCAATATTCAATAAAACCTTCTCCAAAAACCTCCCTTGCATCACTCACAATGACAAATGCTCTTGCATCAAATTCAGACACGATCTCCCTTATTTTTACGATCTCCTTCTTGGAAACCACGCAGAACAGCATCTTTTTCTCCTCATTGGAGTACATCCCCCTTGCCTCCAGGCTTGTAACCCCTCTCCCCATCCGCTCCAGGATCGCGTCCGCGATTTCCCTGTAGCTGTCGGAGATGATATATGCCTGTTTGGAGAACTTAAGGCCTTCGATCAGGCCGTCCGTCACCTTGGACACACAGAAAATGGCGATCAGGGCATAGAGAGCTGTGGGAATGCCAAACACCGTTGCACCCGCCAGCACAATGATCCCGTCCAGCACCTGCATGATCTGCGCCAGCGTATAATGCTTCATCCGCTTCTGCATCAATGCTGCCAGCATATCCGTGCCCCCGGTGGTACAACTGGCCAGAAATACCATGCCTGTCCCCACGCCGCTTATGATACCGCCAAAGAGGGCTGACAAAAGGATGTCATTGCCCATATAGGAAGCCTCAGGCAGCACATAAAGGGATACGGACAGCATCACGGTTGAAAATAGGGTGCGTTTGATGAACTTCCAGCCCATGACATACAGCCCCGCTGCAAACAGCGGGATATTGAGAAGGGTATTGGTCAGCCATAGCGGTACGGACCACAGTTCCTTGGCAATGATGGCCAGGCCGGACACACCTCCTGTTACCATACTGACCGGATCATAAATACTTTTAATAGCAAATCCAATAAGAAACGTCCCCACCACGATCAGGCCATAATCCCCAGCCACACTTCTCCTGTTCATAACCCCAACTTCCTTTCCATTTCAGTCAAACATAAGGCAGCCACCATAAAAAGGGGACTGCCGGATATCTTCTATATACGCGCTTTTCTATATACGCTCAATGGTCTTTTCCGTGATCCGTATTTTTCCCTCTTTTAGCAGACGCCCCACCGCGCGCTTAAACGCGTTCTTGCTCATGTGGAACTCCCGCATGATGACATCCGGGTTTGCCCTGTCGTTAAAAGGCAGGACCCCGTCAAACTCATCCATAACCTTAAGTACGGCTTCCGCATCCGTTCCCATCTGCACGTACGCCCTCTCGCGGGCACACAGATCCAGTTTGCCGTCCTCCCGGACCTTGGTCACCCTGGCCTGCACCGTATCCCCTTCCCTGAATTTACCAAAAAGTTCTTTTTTGGGGATCAGGCCGTAATATTTGTTATCCACTGCCACAAAAGCCCCAATAGTATCATTGATCTCATAGATTGTACCGGTAACCCAGTCCTCCTCCTTGTAAGGAGACTGGTTGCTCATGTGGGAATACACCCGCATGGTGGCTGCCAGACGCTTGCTCTTGTCCACATAGAGGGTCACGAGACAACGCTCCCCCTTGCGCACGGGGTGTGTCTGCTCCTTAAAGGGAAGCAGCAGATCCTTCTCCAGTCCCATGTCCAGGAACGCCCCCATCTTTGCCACGTCCTTCACCTCCAGCATGGCGGTCTCTCCCACCTGCAGCTTGGGCATGCCCGTGGTGGCAATAAGGCGGTCTGAGGAATCCTTATAGATGAACACCTTCACCTTGTCCCCGATCTTAGCGCCCTCCGGCACCTGCTTCTTTGGAAGAAGCACTGCGGGCTCGTCCTCAGCCTGCTCTCCCACATATACGCCAAAATCCTTTGTCCTGAGTATCTCCAACTCCTGTACTTTGCCTAATTCAATCATCTTTTTCTCCCTCTGGTCTTTCGTCTAACGCAGTTTTTCCTGCATCTGCGGCTCCGTCCGCAGCCATACGACTGCATAAGTATCCTGTGTTGCACTGTCGTCCAGGGATACCGTCCACTCATGAGCGCTCCCCTGGCTTACACGGGGGATGATCACATTCCCCAAAACTGCCGCTTTCTTATAGTCTGCCCGTATTTCCCTGATTCTAAGCCCTTCCGGTATGGATTCCCTGGCCATGTCCACATACTGGGCATTGTTTACATGGTGGTTTGTATCGATATGGTGCCTTGCCACCACAATGGGCTTTCCCTCACCATAGTGATCAGGCACCGGTATTTTCCTGGGCGCAGGGCTCAGAATCAGGGGCGCCTCCGCTTTTCCGTAGGGGGCCGTATCCTCGGGATGCACCCGGATGGGCGTATTCTTTTCTGTGTCATAAAGGAACCACACAGACCCGGCCCTCACAAGATGTCTGCCCTCCCCGTCCAGAAGGACAAAATTACGGTACCCGTAAATGCCTTTGAAGGAGCAGTGCCACGTGCCCACCACCAGTTTTTCTCCCAGCCGCGGATAACGGTCGATCATGATCTGCCAGGAAGACAAAAGCCACGCTTTGTGGTTGCTGTCCAGATACTCCACCCCCACCCGGGCGTCCTCCGACTGGAAGGTACTGCAGTCCTGCATGTAATTAATGATTCCCACAAGGGAAAGCTGTCCGTATTCGTCCGTCTCACTGTAACGGACCCTGCTGTTAAATGTATACATAGTTACCTCGTTGTCCAAACCGGTCTGACACCGGAATCATTCCTCTGGCCATTGTATCATACATATGGCCTTTAATACAAGCGGGTTTCAGGAACCTTTTCCAACCTTTTCAGGCCTTTTTTTCAGTCCCTTTGCCACTGTTGCCGCTTCCCTGGCGATCTCCAGTTCCTCATTGGTCTTGATCACAAGCACATTCACCTTTGAGGAGGCATCGGAGATCCTCACGGCCTCCCCCTCCTCCCGGTTCTTTAACTCGTCAATAGCAATGCCCAGATACTCCAGATAGCTGCAGATCTCCTCACGGATATCGGAATCATTTTCCCCGATCCCCGCTGTGAAGACAATGTTGTCTACCCCGTTCATGGCAGCCGCATAGCTGCCCACATATTTGGCCACCTTATACGCAAATATCTCCCTTGCCAGGGCAGCCTTTTCATGGTATTTGATCTCCGCGTCCTTCAGTTCCCTGAAATCGCTGGAAAAGTTCTTGGAAATGCCCAGCACGCCGGACTCCTGATTGAGAATGGTCATGATCTGCTGGAAATCCAGCCCTTCCTTCTTGGAGAGGAATTCCAGGGCACCCGGGTCCACATCCCCGCACCGCGTTCCCATCACCAGGCCCTCCAGGGGCGTAAAGCCCATGGAATTGTCCACCACCTGCCCGTACTTTACAGCGCAGATGCTGGCTCCATTGCCCAGATGACAGACAATGGTCTTTACCCTGCCGGGATCCTGCCCCATGAACTGGGCCGCCCTGCGGGACACATATCGGTGGCTGATGCCGTGGAATCCATACCTGCGTATCTTATGCTTCTCATAATACTGGTAAGGCAGTCCGTACAGGAACGCCTTGGGTTCCATGGTTTGGTTAAATGCCGTGTCGAACACCCCTACCATCAGGGTATCCGGCATCAAAGTGCGGCAGGCCTCCACCCCCACCAGATTGGCCGGATTGTGCAGAGGCGCCAGGTCATTGCACTCTGTCATGGCCTGGATGACCTCCTGGGTAATGACCACGGAACCGGTAAACTTCTCCCCGCCATGGACCAGGCGGTGCCCAACCACATCGATCTCCCCGAACTTACTGATCACTCCCTGTTCAGGGTCTGTTAAGGTGTCCAGTATGATGTGCACAGCCTGGGTATGGTTTTCCATGGCCGTCTGTTCCTTTAGGGAAATGCCGGTATCCGTCCTGTAGGTAAACCGGCCGTCAATACCAATCCGCTCGCATAGCCCCTTTGCCAGTACCCTCTCAGTCTCCGAATCAATGACCTGAAACTTCAGTGAGGAACTTCCGCTGTTGATAACAAGAATCTTCATGTGAATCCCACCTTCCCCCTGGTTGTACAAACAATGTATGGTTAAAAAAATTATATACCAGTTTCTGGATGGTGTCAAAAACAATCATCAAAAAAGCCTTTAAATACAAGGATCCTCCCTTATATTTAAAGACTTTGCCTGAGCTGGGCTACAAGGATTCGAACCTTGAAATGACGGAGTCAGAGTCCGTTGCCTTACCATTTGGCGATAGCCCATTATAAAATTCCCCGCACCTTCCAATCTCCGGGACCAGTTTACTGCCTGGCGCCTAACTGTCAGCTGCGGAGTTTATTATACCCATATTGTGCCATTTAGTCAAGCACTTTTTTAATTTTTCTGATATTTTTTTAATACCCTTTTTCAATAATTCCTGTTTTGTCCTCTGTTCCCATTACAACAGCCCTGATCCTTATGAGGTCATTGCGTCCGTGGCCTCGGAATAATCCGGAATCCAGCCTGCCAAAGCAGCCGAAACCTTTTCAATAAAGAAATGGGAAATATTTCCCACAATCAGGGCGGCGATCACGGTGCCTTCACGGATTCCCAGCACCTGACCCTTGACCAGGACTGACACCACAACTGCGCTGGCCACAATACTCATATCAAAACCTGTCTTTACATGGCCGAATCTCCAGCCTGTAAGACCTGCGATCACGCGCACAAGGCCCTCTCCCGGAAGGATCAGGACATTTGGTATAACCTCAAGGGCAATCCCCAGTCCCAAAAAAACACAGCCCAGAAGCAGCATCAGTATTTCTCCCACATATCCGCCGGTCTGCCAATAGGTAAGCAGACGCAGCCAGCCATCAATACAGACGGAAAAAAGCAGAGCGGCCGGAAGCTGGAGCAGCTGGATCTTCTGGAAGGATTTTCCCAAAAGGACCACCTGTATGATGAACATGACGGAATTCACCATCATGGTAAACACCCCCAGACTGTGGGGGAAAATAAAGGTCAATACAAAAGCAAGGCTGGTAATCGGCGATGTCCCAAGCCCTGCTTTTGTAATAAGGCTAATTCCCAATGCACTGAATATAACTCCTGCGATAAACATTCCATAACGTTTTAACATATCTGAATTTTTCACGTGCCCGCACCTCTAATTTTTTTGGCATGGCCAAAAATTATTTATATATTTATCATAGCACGTTCAAATCCCCTCCACAATTGGCATACTGACCAACTTCTCTCTTGATTTTCAGCAATATTCGCAAATATTTTTATGATACCTAAAATTTTTTTAGGCCCTTCTCTGCCTTTTATCAATCAGGATATGGGCGATCAGTGTCACGGCTGCACTGAAAACCAGCTGCACATAATAGGCGATCCCCCTGGACAGGACCATGGCAGGAAGCAGCAGGTCCCCATAAAAGATGGGATCAAAGATGGTCAGGAATAAATGCTCGCTGATCCCCATGCCCCCGGGCAGGGGCAGCATATCTGCGGATATGGATATGGCTGACTGAAGCAGGATCAGGGCAGCCATATGTGTTCCTGTGAGTCCAAATGCCTTATACACAAAATATGTAACAGAAAATAAGGCCGTCCTTTGGCAAAAGGTGAGAAACATCACACGGATCAAAACCTCCTTGTGCTGCCGCAGATAGGCGGACGTATCATTGTAATGATCCATGGTCATGTTCAGCCGCTCTGTCCTTGAAGTTTTATCCTTCAGAATGTGCAGCCTGACAAGAAATCCCAGCAGCTTCATCACAATATTCTTGGCAAGGGAAGTATGGAAGGCCAGGATCAGCATGGCCAGACAGAATACAACATTCAATGTGAGTCCCAGATAGAATACGGGCATGGCCTCGCAGACATAGCGGTTCAGCAATCCTCTGCCAAACAGGACCAGAAGACATCCCGTTATAACCAGCACTAATTTATATGTAATGGTGACCACCATCAGCACCACGGTAGCCACAGGCACCGGGATCATGTTCCTTCGCATGTAATACACCTGGGCCGGCTGGCCTCCTCCTGCGGAAGGAGTGATGCAACTGAAAAAGAACCCCACTGAAGAATACATAAAGCAGGTCCTTCTCTTTGTTTTTATATGCAGGGTGCCGAACAGATAGTGAAGGATCGCGGATTCAGCCCATATGAAAAATACCACACATGCAACTCCCATTATCAAATAAAACGTCTTGGCCTCGGTAATGGTTTCTGCGATATCGCTTAAATCTTCCCCTTTAAACACGCTGTAAATGGTCAGCAGAAATACGATCAGCAAAAATGCCCCATTGATCATATTCTTCTTTCTCTTGGACATAGGCTTCCCCTTTTCCCGGTCACCCCGGACAATACCGGGAATATAGCAAAAAATCCCGCAAGAAGGTTCTCTTACGGGATGATAAACGCGAGCTGGGCTACAAGGATTCGAACCTTGAAATGACGGAGTCAGAGTCCGTTGCCTTACCATTTGGCGATAGCCCATCAACACAACGAAGGTTATTATATACTACAGATTTGATTTCGTCAAGTATATTTTGAAAATTTATCCAAAATATATTTCGGACCAATATAGTTCGGACAATATATCTCGGACATCATACAGCCGGAATGTCAGCAGGATGTCAGTTGGGATATTTCAGGATATGCTGAAGTTTTTTCATGGACCGGTTGTATTTGGACAGCACGGTTGCCAGCGGCAGCTCCAGCGCTTCCGCCACCTCCCGGTGCTTCATGCCGGCCGCTGCGTGGAGAAGCACGATCTGACGTTCCTCCCTGCTGATCCTTCCCAGGGCGTCCAGAAGCACCTTTCGGTCAGCCGCCTGTTCAAGGGGTTCGCAGTATACTCCCTCTTCCTTTCCCTCCAGGTCATCAAGGGCCATGTCCGACATCATTTTCTGCTGCCTGAATCTCATATAGCACAGATTCCTGGCAATGGTAAATACCCAGGCTAAAGGCTTTCCCTGGGGAACATAGGAGTCCGCCTTGGTCCATACGCTCAAATAGGTTTCCTGCACCAGGTCCTCGGCCTCATAAGGGCTTTTGGTCAGTGATAGGATAAAGCTGTAGACCGGACGCACTGTTTCCTGGTAAAATTCCCTGAAAGCCTCCCGATCCCCTTCACCCATGGCCTTTATCATTTCTTCCTGTGACATCTACCCGTCCCCCTTCCGGGGATTAGCCTGGTACCGTTACTCCCTGTTACCCGACATAAAGCTGTTTTCCACGGTAATGACGCACTCGCACCGCCTGTCCCGCTGTTTTACTTCATCGCTAATCCTTGCCTTCAGTTTACCCTGGACAGCCTGTTTATATTCCCAGGGAACCACTAAATCAAAGATCAGGTTGATCCTCTCCTGCCCGTCTACCATCCTGAAATCGTGGAACGCCAGGCGGCTGTCAATATTTTCCAGAACCTCCGCCACCATATCCTTAAATTCCATGACCCTCTCATCATGTGTCTCCACAGGGTCCATATGGATGACCAGCAGCATATGGAAACGCCGCATGGCCTCGCGTTCGATCCGGTCGATAATTTCATGACTGTATTCCACATCACAGTCATTGGGGACCTCTGCATGGATGGAAGCCATGCTTCTGCTGGGCCCATAATTATGTACGATCAGATCATGGGTTCCCACAATACCGTCAAATCCCTCCACAAAATTGCTGATCTCCTCGTAGACCTCAGGGTCGATTCCCTCCCCGATCAAAGGAGCAAGGGTATCCTTTGCAATATTCACTCCCGCGACCATGACCACCACGGAAACAATCAGGCCCACAATGCCATCCACATTAAGGCCAAAGGCCCCATAGATGCCAATGGAACATATGGTGGACGCAGTGGTTGCCACATCCCCCATGGCGTCCGCCGCAGTTGCCAGCATGACCTTGGAATTGATCCTCTTCCCCAGCCTTTTATTAAACAGGGAAAGCCACAGCTTTACGCCGATAGAGAGAAGCAGGATAATGATGGATATCCATCTAAAGGACATAAGCTCCGGATGGAATACTTTGCCGATGGATGTCTTAAACAGCGAAAATCCCACCTGGATAACCAGGAAGGCCACAATAAATGCCGCGATATACTCAATCCTTCCGTGTCCGAAGGGGTGATCGTCATCTGCAGGCTTTTCCGCCATTTTCACCCCAATAAAACCAATGATGGAGGAAGCCGCATCAGACAGGTTGTTAAATGCATCCGCCATAACAGAGATACTGTTCACCAGCACTCCGATGAACAGCTTGGCTGCAAACAATAGCATATTACAGCCGATTCCCACCATGCTGGCCAGCGTGCCGTACTGTGTCCGCACCTGGATCTCGTCCACCTGGTCATAATTTTTCACAAAATGTTTTACTAAAAAATCTGTCATCTCAATTCTCCGTATTCTACCTTTTCAAGAAACAGCCCCTGGGAGGGTGCCGTGAATCCGGCCTCCTGCCGGTCCTTTGCCTCCAGAATCCGGCTCATATCACCGGGCTGCCGCTTTCCAAGCCCCACTTCGATCAATGTGCCGGTCAGGATCCTCACCATCTGCTGGAGAAAACCATTTCCGGTAAATGATATATGAAGCTTTGTATCTCCAATGCGCTCAAATTGAACAGACTCCAATGTGCGCACCGTGGATTTTTTCATTTTCTTATTGCCGCAAAAACTTTTAAAATCCCGGGTTCCTGTGAGAAGGTCAGCTGCCTGCTCCATGGCCTTCACATCCAGTTCCAGGCCCAGTCCATAATAATATCCCCTCTGGAACACATCCTTTTTCGGCCCCATCTCAATCTGATACCGGTAGGTCTTTCTCACCGCGTTCAGACGGCTGTGGAACCGCTCTGGAGCTTTTTCTATTTTCCATACCCCGATATCCTCGGGAAGATACCGGTTCAGATATTCCATCACATCCCTGGGCGCCATTTCCCGGTTCAGCCGGAAATCAGCAACCTGTGCCAGGGCGTGGACACCGGCGTCCGTCCTGCCGGATCCCCTCACCTCAACAGGAGTCTCATCCAGACGCTTAAGTATCTCCTCCAGCTTTCCCTGGATCGTTCTGTCCGTATTCCCCTGCTTCTGCCATCCGTCATAACGGGTGCCATCATAGGACAGCCATATCACATAGTTCATCCTGTATTACTCCTATCTTTTTTACTTCGGTCTTTTTTACTACGATCTGTTTTACTTCCCCTCCATCCCGCCAAAGCAGCGGCAAGGAGCAGGCCGCACATCACCCCGCAAAAATCCAGCCACACATCGCTGATCTGTCCGGACCTGCCGGAAACAAAAAGCTGGATAGTCTCATCCACAAAGGGGACTATAAAGGCCATTTCCCCCGCTGTCCTCAATCTCCTGACGCCTGGGATCCATGTCCTTAACCAGGCGCAGAGAATACAGCCCAATCCTGCATATTCTACAAAATGTGCTGTTTTCCTTATGATATGTTCCGTCAGCCAGGCGCTGTCGTATCCCAGCAGTTCCAGAAAGCGGTGGGATTGTTCCAGCAAAAATCCGCTTTGCCGGGAGGAAATACTGGCAGGTGTCAGGGAATTACCGTAAATAATTCCGATATACACAACCAGCACCCACAGCCATGCATTCCGCAGCCCGCCGGATGTTTTCCTGTTGTTCATTTCCTTCCGTCTCTGTTCCCCCTGCGCCATCCGGCCCTCACTCCTGTTCCTTCAAAATCCCGCTTCGGTCCACGGCCTCAATTGCCCTGTTCAAAGCTTCCTCATCCTGTACCAAAGCCAGGCGCACATATCCTTCTCCGGAGGGACCAAAGGCACTGCCCGGAGTCACCATGACCCCTGCTTTCTCCACCATATCCATGACAAATTCCTCCGAAGTCTTGTAATGCTTCGGGATGGCAGCCCACACAAACATGGTGGCCACAGGGCGCTCCATCTTCCATCCGATCCGCGTAAACCCATCGCACATACTATTCCTGCGCGTTTCATACGCCTTCATGGTTGTCTTTACACAGCCCTGGTCGCCGGTAACAGCGGCAATGGCCGCCTCCTGTATGGGGAGGAACATGCCGTAATCCATATTGGACTTTAACAGCTTTAATCGGGACACCACGTTTTCATTGCCCAGGCAAAAACCGATCCTTGCTCCGGCCAGTCCATAGGTTTTGGACAGGGAGTTGAACTCGATCCCCACTTCCTTTGCGCCGGGAAAGCGCAGAAAGCTTCCGCATGTCCTGTTATCAAACACAAGATCACTGTACGCATTGTCATGGAGCACAATGATATCATATTTTCTTGCAAATGCGATCAGTTCCTGATAGAACGAATCCGGAGCCATGGCAGTGGTGGGATTATTAGGGTATGAAACCACCATAAGCTTTGCCTTTTGAGCCACATCCTCAGGAATCTCATCCAGCTGAATGATATAACCATTTTCCTTTTTCTGGGGCATGTAATACAGGTCCGCTCCCGCGATCTTTGGCCCATCGCCAAATACAGGGTAACAGGGATCCGGAACCAGCACCATATCCCCCTCGTCCACCATGGTCAGTGCAATATGCGCCAGGCCCTCCTGGGATCCAAGCAGGGAGCATATCTCCCTTTGGGGATCCAGTTCCACCCCATATCTGCTTTTGTACCAGCCTGCAATGGCATCTAAAAGTTCATTCCTGTCGCTGATGGCATACACATAATTAGAGGGATCCGCCGCCCCTTTGCAAAGCGCTTCCCTTATGTGAGGAGCCGGAGGGATATTGGGCGCACCGATGCTCAGGTCAATGATCTCCTCCCCCTTTGCCATCTTTTCCTTTTTGATCACTGCCAGTTTGGAGAAAATCCCCTCCCCGAAACAATCCATTCTTTTTGCAAATCTCATCTTTTTCATCCTCCCTATTATATCCGTATCTATACTTAAAATCCCAGCAGGCATACTAAAAGCGGCAAAAATACAGCCGGCAGCAGGTTTCCGATCTTTATTTTACTTCCCAGGACCAGATTAAGTCCCAGGCCAAAGATTAAGATGGAGCCGATGCAGGACATCCTGACGATCATCAGTTCCGTCAGGTAAGGCTTTACCAGCCCGGCCAGGGCCGTCATGCTTCCCTGGTATATGCCCACGGGAAACACGGAAAAAGCTGTTCCAATCCCCAGGGCTGCCGTAAATACAATGGAAAGCACTCCGTCCATGACGGCCTTTGTAAACAATGTACTGTAATTGTGATTCAGCCCATCCTCCAGGGAACCTACAATAGCCATGGCTCCCACACAAAAAAGAAGGGAACTGCTGACAAAGGCTTCTGTAAAGGTTCCTGACTTCTGACCGCCGGGAATCCTGGACCTGCACCACTCTCCCAGCTGCTCCAGTTTATATTCAATATTGATCCATTCTCCAAGGGCAGCTCCCGCCACCATGCAAACAACGGTCACAAGGGTATCCCGCGTCTCAAAGCCGTCACCGGATATTGTCATCAATCCCTGTATGGCCCCGGTTACTCCCACAAATACCACACACAGTCCCACTGCGCTGGAAATGGTGTCCTGCAGACGCTTTGGCAGCCCGCCTTTTAACAGCATGCCCACCAGGCATCCGGCCAGGATCGCCCCTACATTCACGATTGTCCCTAATCCAGCCATCATCATCCCTACCTGTTCTTTTTATCTTCATCTTTTTATCTTGTTGGGGCAGGCAAAATGCTTTTTGGAGGTAATATTGCGCATTTTTTAGATTCAACCGCCCATTTTGCCTATTATAGTACAATTTTCCAAATATGACAAGACAGGAAAAGACAGGAAGCCTCCTGGTGGAAACTTCCTGTCCCTTTGATGTTTAATTTTTTTAATACGCCCGGATCTAAGCGCCTGTTCCCGGGCTGGGATTGCCTCCCGTCCCTCCCAGGGCGCCTGCAGGTGGCGGCGGCATGGTGGATGGTTTCACAATCTTTTTCCAGGCATGCATTGCCAGTGCCATAGCGATCACGCCGTAAGATACGAACACACGGAAATACTCTCCGATCACCGGATCTCCAAAAAGTTCCTTGCCGGCCAAAGGCGCTACGATGAACAGTGTGTGGAACAGGATGATACCTAGTATCGCCTGCCTGTTGTTGGCCTTCTGTACGGAAGCGCCGCCAACTAACAGGGCTGCAATGGCGAACTGTCCCACCTGGGTATGTGCGCCGTAGGTGGAAAATGTTCCCACGTTCTGAAGAAAGATCAGCTGTCCCCAGCTTGCCAGCACGGTTGAGAAGATCATGGCAATAATACGCGTCTTGTCAACATTGATGCCTGCTGCATTGGCAACCGTGCGGCTCTGTCCAACCGTACGCATATTCTGCCCCAGGCGTGTGCGCATAAGGGCTGTGTTAAAGAAGCACAGACCGGCAATACACAGATAGGTCATAACAGGCAGATGCACCACAATCAGGACTTTGAAAATAGCGGGTATATAGGTGAGTCCGTATACAGCGGCTGCCAGCACACAGTTGACAACTGCCTTCTTTCCGTTAAACTCCTTCTTATAGATAAACCTGGATGCCAGGAACTTCCACACCTGCCAGATCAGTGTTCCGGCACAGCTCAGCTCAATAGCGTTGAGCAGGAGCAGACGGTCCGTTGCCAGGAACTGTTCGATCACGGGCACAAAGGTCATGCCGTAAACCGCAGCTGCCAGAACCAGCTTGATCGTGGTTGCCTTCCAGTTGATCTCCAGTTTCTTTGACTTCTTAATGATAACGGAGGCAATCATGCCAATCACACAGAGATAGAACCCGATCTCGATGATGGTCAGCATAGGAACCGTATCCAGTGCATACTTGACCGTATCCTTAAGGTCAATGGTGTTCTTAACGCCAACGCCTGTTGCAATCATCAGCGTGGGATTATATAAGGGGATCACTCCGCCGAATATGAACAGGAACAGCAGCTGGTACAGACCTTCCGCAAAGTAGGAAAGGACCAGACCGCCGATCATCTCCGCCCCCTTCATATGGTTGAACAATTTTCCAACCAAAAAGCCGAAGAAAATAGCGATGGGCGTGGCGATTGCAACGGTCAGCAGGAAGCCGCCAATTCCCACAAACCCCCAGTAAGTGGTCAGGAAAATGGCTACCTGTGCTGCCATGGCTCCGATTACAATACCAAAGTTCAGTCCCATACCAGCCAGAACCGGTATGATCAGGGACAGCACCAGAAATGAGTTACGGGCAATACGTGTAAACAACTCCGGTATTACAAAAGTGAGGGGCTGTTTGGAGGCAATGGTTCCGCCCACACACAGGATGATGAACAGAATGACTACCTTATTCTTAAATAACACGTCCAATGTTTTCTTTCTATTCACGTCCATCACCTTCTTTCGTTTGTGCTAATGCGTAGATGATGATACCATTGGAGATGATCAGACGCATTACTTCCGACAGGTTTCCTTCCGGGATAAACTGGTTTGCCACCGGCAACCCCAGCGCCAGGATTCCCTGGAACAGGAATGTGCCAATAAGTACATTGGAAATCCTTGCCCTCTTTGGTGAGGCGCCGCCGATCAACACGGCTGCTACCGAGTTAAAGCCCATCATCATGGGGCCGTTATAAAGCTGCATGAATCCAAATCCCTGGGCATATACAATAATGCCGACTGCGGCAAGAACGGTTGAAAGTGTGGTTCCCACCAGACGCATCCGGTTAACATTAATACCGGCTGCTTTTGCAAACATGGGATTGGAACCTGCTGCCGACATGGCCATACCTGTCTTGGATTTCATAAACAGCCACACTAACAGGCACATAAAAAACATAAACAGCAGCAGGCCTGTAGGCACTGTGAATTTACCGATCTTAAAGGATAATGTATCATTCATGACGCCGCTGAAGGATGTGGACAGGGAGATGGTATTCCTCAGCCCTTTGCCTGCGTTGGGCCATTTCAGCTCGCCGTTTTGGAAGGGAAGAAGCATCCAGAGCATGTTCATGAAGGCAATGATCGAGAAACCCACATAGGTTGTTACAGTCATCTCAGAACCCTTTACCTGGTTTAAGAGAAGGCCGTACAGGTATCCGATCCCGGTGGCCAGGATCACACCGATCACAATGGCGACCAGCACGGACACCCACATTCCAAACATGGGGCTAACCGCCACCAGGGCGGGGATCCTGGCCACATCAAGCTCAATCACGATCAGACCGCCCAACAGGCCGCCTACAATCCCCATGGAAATACCAAAGTTCAGGCCGATTCCGCACTGTACCGCAGGGACCATGGCCAGTGTCAGGATACCGAACATTCCCCATCTGCGGACACAGTCGCTTAAGAGCTGCATTAGGTTCATCTGGAATCCGCCTGCAGCAATCACCAAAAAGATAAAAAAGCCTACAATGATGATACGGGGCAGACCAAACTTCTGCACTGCTGATTTTACAGGATTACTACTCATGATCCTCCCCTCCTTTCACTTTTGTGCCTGACATAGCCAGACCAAATTCCGCATCAGGAGCATCAGGACTTAAGATCCTGGACAGCTTCCCATCTGAGATAATGGCGATCCTGTCAGAGATGGAGCGCAGCTCCACCAGTTCAGAGGATACGATGATAACCGTCATTCCCTGTTCGCGGTTCAGCTTTGACAGATATTCCAACACCAGCTTCTTGGCACCGATATCAATACCGCGGGTGGGCTCGGATACAAAAAGGATATCCGGTTCCAGGGTTAACGCCCTGGCCAGGCATACCTTTTGCTGGTTACCGCCTGAAAGGCTTCCGGCTGCCTGGCGGATACCTGTACAGCGTATATCCAGGCGCTTAACCATATCCTGCGCATGCTCTCTGGCTGTCTTGCCGTCAAAGAGCCGCATCCATAGAACCTTTTTAAGGAATTTGTTATTGGTCTGCATGGCTGAAAAAATGATATTGTGCTCAATGCTCTCATTCAGCAAAAGGCCAACCCCCTTGCGGTCCTCTGATACAAAGGCAATCTTATGCTCCAGGGCGCATCCCAGCTTTTCCAGGTTCAGCGGTTCACCATTGATCATCACCTGTCCCTCGGCCTTATAAAGTCCCATAATACCATTGGGAATCCCCAGTTTTCCCTGGCCTGCCAGACCTCCAATCCCAAAGATCTCCCCTTTGCGTATATCCAGGTTGATCCCCTTTACCTGCTCGCCCGGCATATCCACGTAATAGTCCTTCATGCTCACTGCAATGTTCGTGTCATTGATAATGCGCCTGTCCTCTTCGCTTGTATCCACCAGCTTCTCCACCTTGCGGCCGATCATAAGCTCTGCTATCTCCACCACATTGGTATCCTTGATCTCCCTGTGAGCCACAAATTCGCCATCGCGGAGAATGGTCATGCCGTCCGCCACTGCCATCACCTCGTCCAGGCGGTGGGTGATAAAAATAATAGCAATCCCCTGGGAAGCGATCACACGCATGGCTTCCAGCAGACGGTCCGCCTCAGACTCTGTAAGTACTGCGGTGGGCTCATCAAATACCAGCAAACGGATGCCGGTCTTGTCAATCTCCCTGGCGATCTCAATAAACTGCATGTAGCCAACCGGAAGGCCGGCTACCTTTACATAGTCTTCTATTTGTAACCCTATAGTCTTAAGGGCTTTTTTTGCATCCTTTGCCATCTCTTCAGCGTCCAGGCTTTCCATGGATTTGCCAAAGATACGGCTGACCAGATTCGGGGTACTAATTTCACGTCCAATCTTTATATTCTCCGTTACGGTAAAACCAGGAATCAACATAAACTCCTGATGAACCATTCCAATTCCCAACTCCATTGCCTTTAATGGAGTATCAATATTCACCGGCTGGCCTGCCATTTTCACAGATCCGCCAAATCCACCGGTGGAGTGAATGACCGGCATTCCAAATAAAATATTCATGAGTGTAGATTTTCCAGCTCCGTTCTCACCCATGAGAGCATGGATTTCACCTGGCTTAATGTGCAGGTTAACTCCTTTGAGTACCTGGTTACCGGAATATTCTTTTGTAATATGATCCATTTCCAGGACATACTGTGTATTATCCAAGTTCACAACCTCTTTTCCTTCGGACTTCTTTAAAAACTCCACGCCGCCTTAAAAAGGTTTCGCCGTCTGCCAATGCAGGACGGCGAAACCACAGATACAATGAATTCTTACAATATGTATGAATTACTCAAATGTAACGAAGTCTGCCATTACCAGGTAATGGTTGTCTTTTGCATTACCACTGTCATCTACATAATTGTCAATGGTCATCTGGATCTCACCTGCGCACTCCTGAAGGGTATCACGAAGTACCTGATCATCCAGTACAACACCATTGGTCTGTCCCTCTAATACCTTCTTAGCATACTCCACACCGGCCTCAACAAACAGCATGTTACATGGAACACCCCATGTGGAAACTCTTCCGTTCATGCCGGCTTCGTCAACCTTTGCCTGAAGCTGATCTAACATGTAATCCACATCAGCCTCATGTCCGGCCATATCGATATTCAGTGCAGCCGGGAATGCATGGAATGGGGATGGGCAGCACTGTAAGGAGTAGATTGCGCCCTGCTCAAATACGGAACGGATCAATGGCTCCTGCATACCGCAGTTGGTTGTGAAGAATACGGTATCCTTGCCATACTTCTCAATCTGACGCGGAACATCCTCAAGGATGAACTGCTGAGCGCCTGTGATACCGGAATCACCGGTCGGGTCCGGAGCAGTTACGTCAACTAACTCAATGCCGTTCTCTGCACAGTATTTCTTCAGGTTCTCATGACGTGCAACGATCAGGGCATAACTCATGTGACGGGGGAAGGAATAATGGATCATGGTCTTGGCTCCCTGTGCCTTTGCCTGAGGAGGAATCACGATGCCGCATCCCGGCTCATCTACCTGTAAAACAATATCAGCCTTCGGATTGATAACGCCTGGATCCTCGCCTGGAGTACCTGCGATAAAGATCATGTCAGGACGTGTCTCACGTACCTTATCAATGGCTGCGGCTGTTCCGGGAATGGCCTGGCACCATACGATTGCCTTTACAGCCGGATCAGAGGCCATCGCTACCGCATTAGAGATAACGGTCTCTGTCTCAGTGGAGAAATTATCCGGATATGTAGAGGTAACGATCATGTCGCCATACTTTTCTTTCATCTTGTTGGCCTGTGTAATCTCCTCATCACCCTGGGAAGCAGTACCTGTGATGATACCAATCTTAAAATCGGCAGCAGGCGCTTCTGTCTCAGTTCCCTCAGCTGCGTCCGTCTCTCCGCCTTCTGCTGCAGTGGTTGCAGGAGCTGCGGTTGTGGTTGGCGCCTCAGTTGCTGCAGGCTCTGCGCTACGGCATCCTGCCAGTGAGAATGCCATAGCGGCCGCCAGTGTAAGGCTCAGTAATCTTTTTTTCATGCTCTCTCTCCTTTTAATAAACATTTTCTTCTAACTTTTCCAAGCAGGTTACAAAGCTTTTTCTTCGCCCCTTCTTATGATGAAAGTTATGTTCAAAATTATACCATATAAAAATGGTTTATGTCTACTGAAAATGTGCAATATTTACGTTTTTATATCATCTCTCTTTAAATTATATTTTATTGTTGACCAAAAAACCAAATAATTCTGATTATCACCAAATAAAAGAAAATTTTATGCATCTTATACATTTATGTAAACCATTGATTTTGTGAAGGAAAAACTACCATAATAAATTATTTTTATGAGGTAACGTGGGCAATCAAATGAGCAAGAATTAAGCAAGAAAACTAGGCAAATAAAAAACTGGAATTTCTTAATAATCAAGAAATTCCAGTAAACAAAAAAAGCGCGAGACGGGATTCGAACCCGCGACCCTCGCCTTGGCAAGGCGATACTCCACCACTGAGCCACTCGCGCATTTACTTATTATTTAGTTATCAGGTATCATACATACCTTCAAAACCACATATTGAAAACCGAATTGAAACTTCCTTCTTTTCCCCTAAACCTTTTGGTTAAGCCCTCGACCGATTAGTATTAGTCAGCT
>NZ_JYHN01000070.1:0-71690 GCF_000954015.1 Clostridium sp. FS41 | reverse complement strand
GGAGCGACCGGCCCCACCGGAGTCACCGGCCCTACTGGACCTACCGGAGCCACCGGAGCCACCGGCCCTACCGGGGCCACCGGAGTCACTGGAGCGACCGGCCCCACCGGAGTCACCGGCCCTACTGGACCTACTGGAGCATCGGGAGCGACCGGCCCCACCGGCCCCACAGGTATTGCAGGCAGTTCTGCAATCATCCCATTCAGTTCAGGCATTCCGCTGTCACTCACAACAATTGCGGGTGGTTTGGTTGGAACGCCGGGCTTTGTGGGCTTTGGATCTTCCGCACCGGGAATCAGTATTGTGGGAGGAGTGATCGACCTTACAAATGCAGCGGGCACATTGACTAACTTTGCATTTTCAATGCCAAGGGATGGTGTGATAACCAGTATGTCCGCATTCTTCAGTACAACAGCGGCTTTAAGCCTTGTTGGAAGTTCAATTACGATTACCGCCCAGTTGTACAGATCCGCCACACCAAATAACAGCTTTGTAGCTGTTCCGGGAGCGGTAGTGACCTTGGCGCCGGCTCTTACAGGCATTCTGGCAATTGGAACATTATCTTCCGGTACAGTAACCGGCCTTTCAGTAACTGTAACAAATCAGACCCGTTTGCTTCTGGTCTTCACAGCCACGGCATCCGGTCTGGCACTGGTGAACACAGTGGCCGGGTATGCAAGTGCAGGTTTGGCTATTTCATAGACCTGTGCAATGAACATTTTAAATAGGTAGTCTGATCATGTGGGAAAATCCAAATTATGGGTTTTCCCATTTTTCCATGGAGGAATTACTGTGACGGAAGGATTCCTCCCGTGAACCCCTTCTGGAGAAGATCATCCTGTAAAAGGGGTTCCTAACAGAACACACGTGTCCATTAAAAACAGGCTGCCACTTCAGCGGAATGGATCAGCTGGAATGACAGCCCATAGCATCAATAATCCAGGGCGTTAGGATCTTCGCCACAGCAGAGGACTTGTTCCAATGCGTGGAAATCTTGCCTACTTACTGGTGTTGATCTTTTTTTCTGCTAATGCAATGATCTGGTACAATACTCCTGACACAATGCACAGGATTACAATGGAGGTAACCACCATTGTCATGGCAAAGGTCTGTGATCCATAGGTGATGAGATATCCCAGGCCTGCTTTGGCGGATAGGAATTCACCTGATGGTGTTATAATAGGGCTGAAGCGACTGGACAAGTATAGTCTCTGATTCCCTTTCAGAAAGTACTTGCTATATAATCCGGCAAGTGCCCCAAAGCAAAGAAACAGGCTCCGAAGAGCCTGTTGTCTATAGTGTCTCTCATATCTTATCTATCTTATTGTTCATTATGCGGCTGACCAGGTAAACCACAAAAGGGAATTACAGATAAATGACCGCACAAAGAACGGTTGTTACGATTCCAAAAAGAACTACTAACGGAAGACCACACTTTACAAAGTCCTGGATGGTATATCCGCCGGCTTCCATAACGATCAGGTTGTTTCCAGCGCCGAATGGGGATGCGAACACACCGGATGCACAGATGCTGACAACCATTGCGCCTGCAAGAGGATTGATTCCAGCTGCCTGGCAAAGCATAAGGGCAATTGGAAGAACCAGTACAGTTGCAGAGGAGTTCATCAGGAACTGAGTGATCAGCAGCTGAAGGGCAGCAATACCGCCAAGCAGTGCGAGGGGAGAGAAGCCTGCAAGAACAGGTGATAACTGGGTTACAAAAAATTCAGCTGCTCCTGTGCTGACAAGTGCCTTACTAATTGGGAAAACGCCTCCCACAAGGAATACGGAAGAAACCGGGATTGCCTTAATAGCCTCATCCATGGTAATACATCCTGTTAAAACAACAAGCACAGAGCCGATAACACCAGCCAGCATGATCGGAATAACTTCGGTTGCCATTGCAAGAATTGTAAATACGAAAATAGCTGCACAGTAAGGCATCTTTTTCAGATTGTAATCTTTTGTCCCATCCACGGCGACATTGATATCCCTGTTTGGAAGCAGCTTAACGCCGATAAACATCATGTATAAGATACCAACGATCAGTAAGGGAACACCAATCAGTGAGTACTCGAAAAAGCCAAACTCGCGAAGTCCGTTATCCTTTAAAATACCGTTTGCAACAATGTGGGGCGTAGTACCTGCAAGCGTGATACATCCGCCCAGTGAGGCAAAATAGGAAAGCGCAAGTAAAAGTCTTGACCTTTTAATGCCGGCCTTCTCAGCCATGGAGCTAACAATTGGCATCATACAGGCTGTGGAACCAGTATCATTCAGGAATGCAGAAATACCGCCAGCCACAATACCGGTTCCTGCAAGCAGGCCTTTTTCATTTTTACCCAAAACCCCGATAATCTTTGTGCCAAGAAAATCAGCAAGCCCTGTCTTAAAAAATGCAGAACCAATGATACAGAAACAGATCATAAAAATGGATGTGGAGTTGGTGAAATCAGCAAAGGCAGTGTCCGCCTTAATGATTCCAAAAAGCGCAAGAACGGTGGGAACCAATGCTCCGGTGATAATAATGGGTATTGGTTTGAAAACTAAAAGTAAGATAGTGATAACAAATACTACGCAGGCGATAGTTGCTTGTACAGACATAGCATAACCCTCCTCTTATTGTCTTAACTATTTGATCAGGCCTTGACGTAAAACAGGGATCGACCTGGATTTATCCTCTTGTACATTTGTCAAGATGGATCAGTCAGATCCTCAGGATAAATGGCTGATCTTTTAATTGCATTATGTACCATGGTACTTATGAAGCATCAATCAACATAAGATTGCATTTCTGGAAATAACACTCTCATTTTTCTTTGCAGGTTAACCGTCTTTTTTCCCATATTTGCCATAAAGCAGCGGTACATTTCCTGATCGGCAACCTACGGATGATCCAGAATCTCCCCTTTCGGATCCTCCTTAAGCTTTGGATGATATTTTCCAGAAACAAACTCCTCCTTTCAATAAAATTTGACACTTCCATTAAACAACTCTTGAAAATTTATTTACTAATAGATAATAACACTAATAAAATTGAAAAAAAAGCAGAAAATTTAGACACATTGTATCTAAAAAAGTGACGTCAAAAAAAAGGCAATTAAACATTGCCTTTAGTTGAGCTGTATTTATTGAAAAAAATATGGTATATTTTCCCTGCAAAAACTAATAAAATGCGCGGTAGCAGATGATAACGGATACTCGGTTGATACGATCACATACCGGTCAGCGCTGACATTTCCGCTTTCTTCTCCTTCAATGTCTACAAGAGGGCGCACAAAGACATCTTGTGCCGCCAGGTCTTTTATATCAGATATACAGACGATCCCAATCCCTGCCATGGCCTGGGCCAGCATGACAGTATAGAGCCTTGAGCCTGATACACAGGCAATGTTCGGATGAACCCCAAGCTTTTGAAAGGATAGCTGTAAAACATTTTCAAAGGTTCTGGGGATAGCAAGAGGGATATTATCTAAATCCCGTATAGATACCGTATCAACATCTTCTGATATCCATGGGTTGCCTTTTGCGCAGCAGACATGAAATTTCTGTTTGATCACCAATTCTTTCCTGACTAACGGGGGCAGGGCCTTCTGTTGTCTGACAAAGCCCACATCGATCTTATTCTGTACTAAAAGCTCTGTGATCTCCTCAGACGGCCGTTCAAAGATACTGTATCCGATCCGTGGATGGGCGACTTTAAAATTTGTCAGTATATTATTAAGCACAAAATCAGGATGCGCCATGGTGAGTCCGATCCTTACCGTTCCGGCCACACCGTTTAATAGGCAATCAATATCTCTGTGGGCAGTTTCTTCATGGCGTATGATCTGTTTTGCAATTGAATATAGAATTTTACCCGATTCCGTTAATTCCAATCTTTTTGATTTCCTGATAAAAAGTGGTGCATTATATTCTTCTTCCAATAGCTTTACCTGATTAGACAGCGCAGAACGTACGATATGTAATTCTTTTGAGGTTTGGGTCAGTGTTCCATAATCTGCAATCATTATAAAATTTTTATAATACTCAACATTCATACTTATTTACATGATGTTTATAAAGGCAAAACATCATAACCTCCTTGTGATCTGTCGTAATAATCCTCCATCAAGATTTCCTTCAAGTGATATGCAGTAATTGTTAGATTTTGCTAGAATATAACAAATAAAACACTAAATTATAGCTATATAAATCATATTAACAGAAAAATAGGGTGATTTCAAGAATTTAACAGTTTCTTAACGGCTCTCAACCAGCTGGAGATTTATGGAGGCTACCGTCCGCCTTAATGACGGAAGGATGCCGGCATAAAATGTTAACTGGCATGAAATGCTGTTATAGGACAATGATTAAAAATCATATAATGGATAAATGGTATTTTGAGAAGGAAATGCAGATGAATGTTGACAAAAGCAATGAGACTGCAGCGTATAACAATAGCCTGGCAGATATATTATCTGTGGACATTGACCGATCAATGCCCCAGGATGCAAAAACACAGGATTTTATACAAAAAATCGGGAATCCGTATTGTTTTAAATGCAGAGACACGGTCGTTACGGTCCGGTTTTCCGATACGGAATATACGTTTGAGGATGGTGTGATCCAATACCTAAAAAACAAAATGCTGTAGATTTAGGGGTGTTTTTTATGTTTCAGACGATCTATCGGGCGTTTCTTTATTATCGCCTGTCTAAAGAGGATGATTTAGAGGTTAGCCGCAAAAACTCCGCGCAAAAAATCAAAGATGAGAGCAACAGTATAACCAACCAAAGAGGCCTGGCACACAATTTCCTGCAGAATCACAGGGATATTTTGCTGGTAGATGAATTTTCAGATGATGGTTATACCGGGCTGGATTATGAGCGCCCGGGTTTTCAGAAAATGATGGCCCAGATTAAAAAAGAGAAGATAAATTGTTTGATTGTAAAGGATTTTTCCAGACTGGGGAGAGATTATCTGGAAAACTGCCGCTATATTGAACGGATATTTCCCCAAATGGGAATCCGCTTCATCTCAATTAACGATGGTTATGACAGTGCCGCAGAGCGTATGCCGTCCGATCATATTATTGTCCCGTTTAAAAATCTGATGAATGAAACTTATTCCAGGGACACTTCTGTGAAAATACGCAGCCATATGCTGGTAAAGCGTGAGGAAGGTGATTTTATCGCCCCCTTTGCTGTCTATGGTTATAAAAAGGATAGGGAAAATACCAATTTGCTGATCCCCGATCCCTATGCTTCAAAGGTGGTGGCGGAGATATTCTGCATGAAGATAAAAGGGATGAGCCAGAAGGGCATCGCGGACCACTTAAACGATCAGGGGATCCTGCCCCCGTTAGAATATAAGGCATATACGGGAAGCCGGTTTAGGACCTCGTTCAAGCGCAAAGACAAGCCGGAGTGGAGTGAAAATATGATCGCCCGTATTTTGTCCAACCGCGTATACACAGGAGTCGTAGAGCAGGGAAAGGTGAAAAAGGTAAACTATAAGACAAACAGGAGAAAATCTGTTCCAAGAAAGGAGTGGATTGTTTGCAATGATAAACACCAGCCTGTTGTTGACAAATTTGTTTTTGATATTGTCCAGCATTTACTGGAAACAGATACCAGGGTAGCGCCCGGACGGGAGGTGCTGTATCCCTTTTCAGGGTTGCTGTATTGTGCCGACTGCAAAATGCCCATGATCAGGAAACGAGATAAACAGGGCGCCAAAGAGTATATTTATTATATTTGCAGCAGCTGGAAAAACAACGGCGGGTGCAGCAGCCATCGGATCAATGAAAAGGTGCTCAGTGAAGCGGTTTTAGCCACATTGCAGATGTATATGAACGTGATCCTGGATTTGGAACAGGCTTTATCAAAATTAAATTGCGATCAAATCAGCAAATATAAAATGGAACAAATACAGCAGGAATCAGAACTTGTACATGAGTCGGAAAAGAGGGTAAAACAATCCGCACGCGGTCTCTATGAAGACTTTAAAGGCGGAATTTTAAATGAGGAAGAATACAGGGAATTTCAAACGCTATATCGCACGGAAGAGAGGAATTTAAAAACAAAAGCCAAGAGCCTGCAAAAAAAGCTGGACAGTTTTGCTATAAACGCAAAAACGCAGATCAGCCGGATCAACTGGTTTAAACAGCATGGAGGAATAGCAGAATTGGACCGTGCGATCCTTGCACTGCTGATCCGAGATATAAAAATATCGGATGGCCATTCTCTTACAATAACATTCAACTGCCGGGATGAGTTTGAGGATTCAATAAAGCGGATAAAAGGGGAGGTGGGAGAGCATGGCAAGAAAGAGTAAAAAAAATAAAATGCCCCAAGATGAGGAAATGCCGAAGCGATGGCGAACAGGCTCCTACTGCCGGCTGTCAGATGATGACCGGTCAGGCAACATAAGTAACTCCATTGAAAACCAAAGCATTCTTAACCGGGAGTATATCAGCAAGTGTCCGGATATGATATATGTTGCGGAGTTTATTGATGACGGCAAAAGCGGAACGGATTTTTCACGGGAAGGTTTTGAAAACATGATGAAAGAGATCATGGAAGGCCATATAGACTGCATTGTTGTGAAAGACCTTTCCCGCCTGGGCAGAAACTATATTGACACAGAAGATTACATTACCAAGATATTCCCGTTTCTGAATACCCGGTTGATCGCCATCAATGATGATATAGATACCGCTGCACCTGAATTTGAGGAGAAAATGCTTCAGATGCGTCTTAAAAACCTGATAAATGACTTGTATGCGAAACAGGTTTCTCAAAATGTAGGTCAGGCATTTGACAAGTTGGGTGAAAAAGGGATGTTTCACGGGCCTGTGCCTCCCTATGGTTATCTGATCAACAATGACGATCCAAAGAAGCGCTTCCTGGTTATTGATAAGGCGGCAGCAGATGTGGTAAGAGAAATATTCACACGTTACTTAAAAGGTGACAGTCTTTACGCTATTACGAAATACTTAAATGAAGATCATATCCTGCCTCCCATGCGGCATTTCAGTGATTTGGGGTTATTCAGGTCAAACCGGCATGTAAAAGAGTCTAAATGGTATAAATCCACTGTAAGGTTGATTTTGGAGAATCCGGCATATTGCGGATGTTTGGTCAAACGAAAACATAATGGTTCACTGTACAAAGGAATTCCCCATCATAAAATTCCAAAGGAGGAATGGGGCTTAATTTATGACAGGCATGAGGCAGTCATTTCCGTGGCCGAATATAATGCGGCCCGGAAATTGTTAGAAACCAGGAAAATAGAAAGTGAAAAAAGGGAAGCAGCATCGGCATCTGCTAGAAAAAAAAATATATATGCGGGGAAGATGAGGTGCGGCTGCTGTGGAAAGCCCCTGATGAGAAGTTATTATTTAAACCGAAAGGGGGAAAGGAATTATTACCAGTGCTGTGAAGGGTACAAGTATAAGAGTACTGCTGGAATATGCAAACAGTGTTATATGAATGAAGATCCATTGGGGGAGATGATATCACGATTATTAACTGATTATACGGAGCTTTTTACGGAAAAGGCACGTATAAAAAATGCCTTGGCCCTGGACATAGGGCTGAAGAAAGATACAGACAGGATCGGCCAAAGGATTTTAAACTTAGAAAACATCAAAAGTCAGATGATGGAAAAGCGAAGGAAACTATATTCTGATTTAAAACAAGGTGTTATTGATAAAGAGGAGTATCTTTATGCAAAGAAGGAGTATGAAAATGAGGAAAGGCGGGCAGATGAACAGATAGACAGCATGAGGCAAGAAATGAAAAACATAGAAAAAAAGCAGACGTTGATCAACCGGTGGCAGACATATTTTGAAAAAGCTGTTTGTGAAAATGTGTTATCAAAAGAGCTTATAGATGGTTTTATATCAAACATAACTGTTATTAACTCCTCGCACATAGAAATCAGATTTGCATTCCAGGACATTTTTTGCAGGTCGTTTTCCCAGTCTGAGCGGGGCAGGGAGGCGGTCCATGGATAAACGGTATCTGATCAATTATCTGCGCTTGTCAAAAGGAGATGTGGAAAGGCGGGATGAGAGCAATAGCATAACCAATCAAAGAAGGATTCAGGATGAGTACATAAAGAACCATATACAGCTTCAGACATATGCCAGACTGGAATTTGTTGACGATGGATACAGCGGAACAAACTTTGAACGGCCTGGAATCTGCAAGGTCCTGGAGTTAGTGAGAAGCGGTAAAGCGGCCTGTATCATAGTGAAGGACCTTTCCAGATTTGGAAGGGAATATATTGAGGTCGGGTATTACTTGGAACATATTTTTCCCGCTCTGGGGGTACGGTTTATTGCCATCAATGATCAGTTTGACTCTGATGATTTCCAAAATGAGGTTCCGGGAATTGAAATTGCGGTTAAAAACATCATGAATAGCTATATGAGCCAGGAGCAGTCTTATAAGATAAAAAAATCCATCTATCAGCAGAGAAAAACAGGCGAACATGTCGGAGCGGGCACCCCATATGGATATAAAAAAATCCGCGGATATGGAAATCAATTATTGGTCGACCACGAAGCTGCGTTTATTGTTCAAAGGATATTCCGTATGGCGCTGGAGGGGTATGGAAGGTCTGAGATTGCCAGAATCTTAAACACAGAGGGTGTTCCCACACCGGGAGACTACAAACAATGTAAAAAATATCATAGGGATCCCCCTGTAAAGGAAAGGGACTGGAGCAATGCCGCAGTTTCCCATATCCTAAAAAACGAAGCTTATATTGGGACAGCGGTTTCCGGGCAGCATTACAGGCCGGAGATGGGAAAAAGATATGTAAAGGCAGCGCCGAGACCGCAATGGGAAATCATAGAAAACGCGCATCCGGCGATCATTGGCAGGGGTGATTTTCAAAAGGTACAGGAGGGGTTTAAAAAAACAGACCATACTTGATGCAGCTTATTGATATTGAGGCCAGGATCCGTTTGGTGGGCCAAAAGGATTTTCGCACCTATCCTGACACCATCACCAATGATCACCCCCACCAGACACAGGCCGATATTTACCTTCATATTGCTGATAACAAGGGGCAGGGAACCGGGCAGCAGCACTTTTAAAAGCACATCCTTGCGTTTGCCGCCCAGGGAATAGATCAGTGTGATCTTTTCCGTATCCATCTGGGAGAATCCCGTATAAAGTGTGAGGATCGAACCGAACACAGCCACGGAAACCGCTGCCACCACAATGGTCCTCATATTATTTCCCAGCCACACAATGAGAAGGGGGGCCAGGGCGGATTTCGGAAGGCTGTTTAGCAGTACCAGGAACGGTTCCAGAATCTGGGCCACGCTTTTGCTGGACCACAGAAGCAGGGCGCAGGCCAGGCCAAAAAAAGTGCAGACCGCAAAACTGATCAGTGTCTCAAGCAAAGTCACCCCTGTGTGAAGAAAAAGGCTTCCGTCCTTTGTCATGTTGAACAGGCATTTGGCGATCATGGTGGGGGAACTGAAGATAAAACTATCGATCCAGTGCATGTCAGCTGCCAGCTCCCAAAGCGCCAGAAGCAGGACTAAAAGCATGAGCCGGCAGATGGTGACCTGGCGGTGGCGGCGTATTTCACGGTCCACAAAAGCCTGCTGGGCCACGGACATTTCACAGGCTCCGCAGTCGCGGCAGCCGTGTTCCTGGATGGTGTAAGAGGGGCTATTATGATTCATATGTTTTCAGCTCCTTCCATACGGTATTAAAATAATTGGAAAACTCAGGGCAGTTGCGCCTGTCAAGGGAACGGATGCATCCATCGGGAAATTCAATGGACAATACGGTCTTGACCCGGCCCGGCCGGGGGGATAATACAATAATACGGTCGGCCACGCTGATGGCCTCAGACAGATCGTGGGTCACCAGAATGGCCGTTTTATGAGTCTTACGTATGATTGAACTGATATCGTCACACACAGACAGCCTGGTCTGATAGTCCAGTGCTGAAAACGGTTCATCCAGCAGCAGGATATCAGGCTTCAGTGCCAGGGTCCGGATTAATGCAGCCCGCTGGCGCATTCCTCCGGACAATTCCGAGGGCTTTGCATATTCAAAACCCGCCAGCCCGTAGGCAGCCATCATTTCCAGCAGTTCAAGCCTGGCAGGTTCGTCCAACCGTTTTTGTATTTCAAGGCCCAGGGAAATGTTGGAGAAAATGTTGCGCCATTCAAACAAATGATCTTTCTGCAGCATATAGCCAATGGCAGAATGGGATTCGGACAGGGGGACGCCGTCCATTTTGATGGTTCCTTTTTCAGGCTGGGTCAGGCCGCTTAACATGGACAAAAGCGTGGATTTGCCACAGCCGGAGGGACCTACAATCGCAATAAATTCCCCGACAGATACGTCAAATGATATATTGGAAAGGGCCAGCGTCTCACCATCTAATGAGTGGTAGGAGTAGCTGACCCCGCTTACTTCCAGTTTGGGAATCATGAAGAAGCTCCTTTCAAATAGAAATCAATTCCTTGATTTATTATATGTAGACAAAGGGAAACCGTTCATGGGGGGAGGGGATATTGGGCATCTAAAAATAGAAGATGAGGCGTCCTGGACAATTACAATAGAAGAAAGAAAAAGCCCGTATTTCCAATCACTTGGGAATAAGGGCAAAAACACACTTCTATGGTCATTGATAACTCCAGCTCACAGGAGTGGGTCTGGCGGGGTCGAATATCTCTGCAGCGTCAAACAGGTCCGTAAGCCGCTTTTTGGCCGGGTCGGTCTGTACCAGATCCTCGTAGAGACGGTAACCGTCCAGGTTTCTTCTGGCCATACGGAAATAACTGGTGCCCATCTGCATCCAGTAAGGGGTGCTGGCATCCACATTGCAGAAATAGCGGAAGCCCTTGGACTCCAGGTATTTAAAACGTGGATTGTCATCCTTGTAGGGACGCCAGTCCGCAATATCATTTCCATAAGGATAAAGAAGGATATCGGTGGGACCAATCAGGGACTCCACTTCTGCTTCCCACTTGTCCGTGTCTGTTTTAAACCTCTCTTCTGAAATGGCAAATCCATCTTCCGGATTCTTAGCAACACCCAGCTGCAGATGCCCCCAGCTGTGGGATGCCAGCTCCCAGCCATTGTCCCTCAGGCACTGGGCGACCTTGGCAGCCTGTTCCCTGTCCGCCTCATAGGTGGGACTGTCCGCGTAGGAGGAAGCAGTCCTGTAACCAAGTATCCCTTCATAGCCGGTAAATGCAATAATGGCCCGTGCGCCTTTGTAGGAGAAGTCAGGATGTTCCTGAACAAAATCCTCCAAAAGCGGCACCAGATCAAAGGAACCTGTCTGTACCGTGCCGTCATCCATGGTCATCTGGCAGGTTGGCTTGCCATCCTCTCCAATGACGATCTTGTTTGCAAAGCCATCCCCATCCATATATGGATAATAACACACGTCATCCTGGGACATGACAAATGGCTTTTTGCCCTCGGGAAGCATGATGTTTCCCTTTACAAAACGCATGTTGCCGTTCTCGTCCGCTTCCTGGTATGCGATGTCGTGGATCCGCACCAGCACATAGCCGCGGGCGTACATGGACTCCAGGATCTTTATAAATTCGTCCTTGGTGGTCATGACAGAGTTATAGCCGGCACTGTCCTTGTCCCCGTCAAATGCCTTAGCAGTATCCATGATCAGGGTATGGAAAAATACATGTGTGATGCTGTTCATATCAGCCGGCACAAGAGCTGCCTTATCCTGTTCATACCGTGCAAGAGCCTCCTGGATCCTGACCTCATTCAGATCCAGGCCGCTGTCATTGATCAGCTGAATGGCTTTGTCATAATCATATCCCATGGCGATCCTGTCAGCCTGGGCGATCATTCTGGAAATATCATCCTGGATCACTTCAGTGGGCTCTTCGGCGGAGGATGGAGGGGTGTCCTGGTTGTCCTGGGAGGAGCCGGTGTGGCCGGCAGATGCCGCTGCCTGGACAGAACTGTCCGGGCCCGAGGGCTGCTTACCTATAACAAACCGATAGAGGGCGAAAACCCCGCCCCCTACCAGCAGTGTAATTGCTAATAATACGATCAATGTGGGAAAATGCCGTGACACTCTGACCATCTGGTGCCTGCGTCTTCGTGCCTGACGGCGTCTGAAATCTGCTTTACTCATAAAACATCTCCTATAAAAAATACTTGTCTATCATTATAGCATATAAATCACAAAGTTGGTACATAGAAAGAAAAAACAAATATTGGAATTGAAATTATGGGACATAAGTGGTATGTTAAAAACAGCAAGATCAAAGGAAAAGGAGAGATGAATATGGAAGAGATGGTAAAGGATCCCAATTGCGCATATTGTATGCAGGGAGAACTGGTTGCTAAATTTGGTTATCCCGTATGTGAGATGAACACAGGAATTTTGTATGTCTTTAAGGAGCAGAGCAAGAAAGGGAGGGTGATACTGGCTCACAAGAAGCATGTAAGCGAGCTCATTGACCTGACTGACCAGGAGCGGAATGACTACTTTGCGGAGATTGCCCAGGTGTCAAGGGCTGTCCATAAGGTGTTTAACCCGGACAAGGTGAATTACGGCGCTTACGGCGATACGGGCCATCACCTGCATTTCCACATCGTGCCCAAATACCAAGGCGGAGAAGAGTGGGGCGGCACCTTTGAGATGAACAGCCAAAGGACCATGCTTTCGGACGGGGAGTATGAGGAGATGGCAGAGGCTTTAAGAAAGGCACTGAAGGAAGTTTAAAACGCCCTGCCAAAAGTACCTTTATGACACATGGTATAACATGGTTTTATGAAAATGCGGCAGCACCGGCTGATACACCATATCTCCGGAAGCTGCCGCATTTTATATGAAAAGAATATATTAACTGAGGGTCCCCTTCCCACTGGGGATATCAATCCAATTTGTCTGTCAAGGGCCTTGTTTTTAAAATATATTTTTCATTGTAGTCATTGTATATCTTCATAAAGATTCCGGACAGGAATAAGAGAGCGATGGCATTGGGGATACACCAGAAGCCGGACACGATATCCACCACGGTCCACACCAGTTCCGGTGTCTTGCCAAGGGAGATGAACCCGGGTACCAGCCATATCAGACGGATCAGCAGTTTGGCGGCATTGGAACCGGATGCCTTTGGGAAAATGTAGAAAAAGGCGGATTCATAGTTGATCTCCCACCCGACCATGGTGGAAAATGCGAACAGGCAAAGGCACACGGACACAATGACCGGTCCGATGGATCCGTAGGTGGTGGAGAATGCGGACTGGGTCAGGGCCACGTCCTTTAAACCGCTTTGCCAGATTTCCGGTCCGCTGCATATGATGGCCAGGGCTGTCATGGTACAGACCACCAGGGTGTCAATGAAAACTTCAAAGGAGCCGTACATGCCTTCCTTAAACGGGTGTGGTGTAATAGCTGTTGCATGGGTAATGGGGGAGGTACCGCAGCCGGCTTCATTGGAAAAGGTGCCCCGCGCAGCCCCCTGTTTGATGGTCATGGCAACCGTGCTGCCTGCAAGTCCTCCGGTGGCGGAGAGAGGGGTGAAGGCATGGGTGAAAATGGTGGCAAGGGCCTGGGGGATCTCAGTAATATGTGACAGGATAATGCCTACAACAGCAATAATATAGACAAGACACATAACCGGTGTGACTTTTTCGCAGAATTTACCGATTCCGGCAACGCCGCCAATCAGCACGATACCACAGATAACAGCTGCTGTCACCACTATGATCCAGGTTGGAATGTGAAAGGCATTGTTCATGGCATTGGACATGGCGAATGGCTGTACAAACGCTGCTGTGCCAAGGCCGCCAATAATAATGGTGATGGCAAAGAAGACAGCCAGCGGTTTCCATTTGCGTCCCATGCCATTTTCAATGTAGTACATGGGCCCTCCATAAAATACTCCGTCCTTCCCCTTGATACGGTAGTACTGTGCCAGAGTGACCTCCACATATTTAGTCAGCATACCGAACAGGGAAATGATCCACATCCAGAATACGGCACCAGGCCCGCCCACAAAGATGGCTGTGGCCACACCGAAAATGTTGCCGGTTCCAACACAACCAGCCAAAGCAGAGGAGACTGCCTGGAGCGGTGTCAGGGTTCCATCTCCTTTTGCAGAACCTTTCTTGAACATTTCACCTGCTGTATTTTTAAGAATATGTTTAAAATGCCGGAACTGAAAAAAACGTGTTTTCACAGCGTACAAAAGACCTACGGCGAACAGCAGAATTAATACAGGGGCACCCCAGAGAAATGAGTTAAGCTTTACCAAAAAGTTTTCCATACCTTTACCTCGTTTCTTAATAAGACAATTTTTATCTGAAAATGGCTGTTTACTATTTTGTCAGCTGTGAAAGAATGCCGTAAAATCCCCTGCAGGCCTTTTTCAGCTGTTCTACCTCTATGTACTCATCCCTGACATGGGCCAGGCTTTCCAGTGACGGCCCAAATCCGATACAGGGGATGCCGGCTTCGCCGCAGAAATGGCTGCCGTTGGTACAGAATGAAAAGTGTGAAATGGGAGCATCGATCCCTGCTTCTTTAAGCCCTGCCAGGGCTTTTTGTACCAGCTCGTCTTTTTCATCGATCAGCCATGCAGGAAAATACCTCTTTGCCTCAATGGTTTCCCCGGTCCAGCATTGTTCCTTTCCTTCAGCCAGGAATACCCTTGCCTTTAAATCAGGAACCTTTTTCCTGGCTTTTTCAATGGCCTCCTCTACCTGGCCAAGAATGAGTGCCTCATCTTCGCCCACCAGGGTGCGCCGGTCAAAGGTGGCCCGGCAGATGGAGGGAACCACGGATGCGCCTGGATAAGGGGAGGAGATGATATCGGTCAGCTCCAGAATACCTTTGCCGAGGATCGGGTGTTCATTCACCTGGATATCCCGGATGGCTTCAATGACAGCCATCATATGATACACTGCGTTTACGCCCTTTTCCGGATTGGAGGAGTGGCAGCTTTTTCCCTCTGTTTCAACCACCACCTCGGCACGTCCTCTCTGTCCGATCTTGACCGTGGTAGTGGTGGCTTCGCCGATAATGACAAAATCCGGCTTTGCATTTCGGCTGATCTCACGGGAGGATACCCCTTCAAAACATTCCTCGTGTACGGTGCAGGACACGCAGATGGTTCCTGCAAAATCCTTTCCCGTATCCTCCGCGTACTGTGCGGCTGCCGTGATCATGGCACAGACGCTTCCTTTCATATCAGAAGTACCGCGTCCATAAATCTTTCCATCCTCAATCTCAGCGGCAAAGGGATCATGGGTCCATTGGTCACGGTCAATCACATCCACCGTATCAATATGACCGTCCATCAGAATAGTCCTGCCGGGACGGCTGCCGTGGATCATGCCCAGGACGCTTCCATACTTATCAATGTTCACTTCATCAAAACCATAACTAGTCATGGTGTGTTTCATGAGTTCAGCCACCTGTTTTTCCTGACCGGACATACTGGGGATACGGACTGCCTCCTGGCACAGGGATATTAACCGTTCTTCTTTGTTCATAGCGCATAGCCCTCACTTTCAGTGATTGTTTTTGTGAAAATGCAATATTTTGTGTGCGATATATTGCATATCGAATATAGCATAGATGGGAACAAAAAGTAAAGATAAAATCATGGTAATATGTAAAAACCGTCATAACTCATAGAAGTATAGCTGAAAATATAGTCATAATACACAATAAATTACAGCTGTTTATAGGAGAAAAATAATACATAGAAATGATCGATATTTTCTTGACAGTCTTGAAAGGGAATAGTGTATGTGATATATTATATATAACGTACACATCTATGAAAAACAAAAGGAACCGATAAGGAGGAACTACCTTGCCCATACCTAAAAAAGACAGCGCCCTTCAGCGCAAATCTGCAAAGGATCTGGTATACGAAACCTTGTGTGACTGGATCATCCGCGGCGAGATGATGCCCGGTGAGAAGCTGCTGGACACGGAGCTGGCAGCCTATTTTAACGTGAGCCGGACTCCGGTGCGCGAAGCGCTTCAGATGCTGGAGACCCAAAAGCTGATCAAGGTGACTCCGGGCCGCGCCACTACGGTGGCCGGCGTGGATAAGAATGATATTGAAAAATGCTACCGCCCCCTGGCGGAAATACAGGGCCTGGCCGCACGCCTGGCTGCTCCCAGACTGACAGAGGCACAGCTGGCGCGCATGGAGGAAGTACAGATGGGTTTTGAGGAGGCGTGCAGGGCGGATCAGGCGGAAAAGGCCATTCACTGTGACAACAAATTCCACGAAGTGATCCTGCGGGCAGTGGATAACGAATACATCATGGAATTTTCCCACATGCTCCTCCTCCATGTACAGCGGATCAAGTACCACTATTTTCACAGGGATATGCTGAGAAAAACCTCGGTGGAGCACCACAGGGACATCCTGAAAGCCCTGTATGACCGGGATGCGGATCTGGCAGCGGAGCTGATGCGCAGCCATTGGCTGTATGTTATGGAGCGGTGCCTGAGGGAGGTGGAAGTGGAAGGGGTGCAGTAGAACCGGAACGGAGAAAAGGATAGGGTAAAACAGATAGGGTAAAAACAGACGCGGTAAAACAATGAGAGGAACCTTTACATGCCATAGGGGATGGAGGGGTTCTTTTTTTGGAAAAATCCAATAGAGTAAGAAAATGCCGGATAAATGTAAAAATGCAGAAAGAGTAAGAAAATGCCCAAAGAAGGGGAATATGCTGTTTGTCCGCCCCCATACAATTAGTAGCAGATGAGTTTATCGGAGGAAGATATGAAACGGATTGCAGCCATATTGTTATCAATTACAGTCCTGCTGGTCCATCCTGCGGCCACAGCACTGGGGCAGGAGCCCAATATCGCCATACCGGCAGGAGCAGTCGTTGCTGGCAGTGGATTGGATACAGGTCAGAGCGAAGGAAAGGCAGAGGGGCAGGAGACAGGACTGCAGATCGGGGATACCATGGCTGTGGAAGCTCCTGCCGGGGATTCACAGCAGACTTCCCCGGACACCCAGGCGGCGGTCCAGATCGCGGCGCCCTCGGCCGTGCTGATGGAGGCATCCACAGGACAGGTGATCTATGAAAAGGGGGCTGATGAAAAGCGGAGCCCGGCCAGTGTGACCAAGGTCATGACCCTGATTCTTATTTTTGACGCGCTCCAGTCGGGAAAGATCCAGCTGACGGACGAGGTGGTCACCAGCGCTCATGCCAAATCCATGGGCGGCTCCCAGGTCTTTCTGGAGGAGGGAGAGGTGCAGACCGTAGAGACACTGATAAAATGTATTGTGATTGCCTCGGGAAATGACGCCTCCGTGGCCATGGCGGAATACATAGCAGGCACAGAGGAGGAATTTGTCCGGATGATGAATGAGAGGGCGGCCGGCCTGGGAATGACCAATACCCACTTTGTGGACTGCTGCGGCCTTACGGAGTCCCCGGAACATCTGACAACAGCCAGGGACATTGCCATTATGAGCCGGGAATTAATTAACAAATATCCCCAGATACATAACTACTCCACCATCTGGATGGAGAACATAACCCATGTGACAAAGCAGGGGACCAAGGAATTTGGTCTTTCCAACACCAATAAACTGCTAAAGATGGCCACCAATTTCAAGGTGACCGGATTGAAAACCGGCTCCACCTCCATTGCAAAATACTGTCTGTCGGCAACGGCTGAAAAGGACGGAGTCCGGCTGATCGCCGCCATTATGGCAGCTCCTGACTTTAAGGCCAGGTTTGGCGATGCGCAGACACTGCTAAACTACGGCTATGCCAACTGTAAGCTGTACGAAGATAAGGAACACCTTCCCCTTCCGCAGATGCCTGTTACAGGAGGTGTGGAGGATGAGGTTGCCCTTACCTATGAAGGGACATTTTCCTATCTCAGCCTGAAGGGCGAGGACCTGGGAGCGATTGAGAAAAACCTGGTACTGGAGGAATCCATCCCCGCGCCCGTGGAGCCGGGGCAGAAGGCCGGTGTGCTGGAATACACCCTGGGCGGCAAAAAGCTGGGCGAGGTCAATGTACTTACCAACGGAAGTATCAGGGAAGCCGGATATATGGATTACCTGAAACGGCTTGTGGGGGCGTGGAAACTGAACCGGTAGGGAACTGAAATCTGAACCGGCAGGGGACTGAAATTTAAACCGGCAGAGACTGAAACCTGAACCGGCAGGGCGTGGGGGACCTGCGTCCCCTGCCCTTGCAAATAGGATCCCTCCGCTTTGATCCATAGGGATAAGCGGAGGGATAAATTGCATGATCAGTATGTTGGCGGCGGTACAGAGCGGTTTACGGCTTCATAGCTCTCTTAGCCCATTCGCTGTCTTTTAAGATTGCTCGCCCCACGCCTATAAGGTCTGCCTTTTTCTGCTCTAAAAGCATTTCGGCCGTTTCTGCGTCAGTAATACCTCCCGTTAGAACGACCGGAATGGAAACAGTATCTTTGATTGCCTTTGACAGTTCATCAAAATATCCTTGCTTATGAGATGTTGGGTTAATGTAGCCACATAAACCGCCGGATATATCTATAAGATCAATTCCTGCTTTGACAAATTCTTGTGCCGCGAGTACGCTGTCCTCTATTGTGCTTCCACCTGTCATGTAGTCGCAAGCCCCTAATCGCAGTGCAACCGGGTAATCTTTTCCAACTGCTTCGCGAATGGCTTGTATGATTTCTAAATGTAGTCTTATCCGTCCGCGGATTGTATCCCCAGTGTATTCGTCTATTCGTTTGTTCGTCAATGGAGAATAAAATTGGTTAAGCAAATAGCCATGAGCAGAATGTATTTCTACTCCGTCAAAACCAGCTGCCTTTGTCCTTAATGCTGCTTTTGTAAAATCATTTACCACTTTTTTAATATCCGTTGGATTCATTTCTTTTGGCAAGGGTGTGGTCAGGTTTCCTTCCGGGACCGTTAAGCTGCCTTTGGATATTCTGACAGCACTGGCACTAAGTTGCCCTAATCCTGTTATATCAGGTGTTGCTGCTCCGCCTGCATGGTTAATTTGTGCCATGATTTTCGTATCATTCTTATGCACCAATGACACAAGCTTCTTTAATCCACCAATATCATTATCCTCTGAAATAGATAACTGTCCTTTGCTGGCTTTCCCCTCCGGACTGACATAGGTGTGTTCCGCAATAATTAGACCGATATATCCGCCGGCAGATTTTTCAGCATAATAATCAAACGTCTTTGATGTGGCTTTGCCATTTTCCTCAGCTTTGGAGATCGCCATAGGCGGCATAACAAGACGGTTTTTCAATTCCATAGTTTGAATTTTTATACTTGTATTCAGGAAACGCATATTTGTCACCTCATTCATTGATCTGGACTTCCAATAGTATAACATGATATACTCAATAAAGAAAGAACGCACATTTAAGATAGATACTATCAAAAAGGAAAGTATTGAATTGGAAATCCCCAATGACTGGACGTTATAAATTAAACACCGCTGTACGCAGTACGGGAAGGAGAGAACATCCATGGTTCGTTTTGGTATAATCGGAACAGGAAAAATCAGCCACACATTCATGAGAGCGGCCCTGAAGGCGCCCGGCTTCCGGCTGGAGGCAGTCTATTCAAGGTCCGTGGAAAAAGGCAGGGAGTTTGCACGGCCTTACGGATCGGACAAGATCTATACATCCCTGGAGGAACTGGGCAATGACAGCAATGTGGACGCGGTCTACATAGCAAGCCCCAACAGTTTCCACTGTAGCCAGTCCATATGTATGCTGAATCACGGCAAGCATGTGCTGTGTGAAAAGCCCATAGCCTCCACTGCCGGGGAGTTGGAATCCATGACAGAAGCGGCCGGAGTAAATGATAAGATCCTTTTGGAAGCCATGCGCCCGGTTTTTGACCCCGGCTTTGCAAAGATAAAAGAACTGCTGCCAAAGGTGGGACGGATACGGAGGGCTATTTTCCAGTATTGCCAGTATTCATCCAGGTATGATGCCTTCAAAAAGGGGATCATTGAAAATGCCTTTAACCCTGCATTATCTAACGCGGCCCTCATGGATATCGGCGTATACTGTATCCACCCCATGGTATTGCTGTTTGGAAAACCGGACCGTGTCACTGCCTCCAGCATTTTCCTGCACAATCATATGGAAGGAACAGGAACCGTGCTAATGGATTACGGCGCCATGGTGGGCGAGGCCAGGTATTCCAAGATAACCTATTCCTCACAGCCCAGCGAGATCCAGGGCGAGGATGGGACCATGCTCATATGGCAGATCCAGGATACAAGGAAAATCCGGATCGTATACAGGGACGGCAGTCAGGAGACATATGAAATTGCCAAAGAGGATAATAACATGTATTATGAGATCCTGCGGTTCATGGACCTGATTGAAACGGGAAGAGAGGGACATCCGGTGGATGATTTGGTCCGCGGCCATCTAAAGGGCTCTCTTCTGGAAATGGAAGTGATGGACCAGGTCAGAAGCATGACAGGGATCCGCTTTATGTAACGAAAACAGTAGATTTTCTTAATCCTTTTTTACTTCTATTGAAAAGTCGGCATTCTCATGATATCGTATAATTATCAGACGGGAACGTGAAAATTCTGATTTTTCTGGGAGGAGAGTATTATGAAAAGAAAGAGGATGTACGGCGCAGGAGCTGTTCTTCTGGCAGTTCTGCTGGGACTGGCTGCCTGCGGAGGCAGTGCAAAAAGCAGTTCCGCCACTATGGCGGCGGCCACCTATGATGCGGCGGCTGAAACAGCGGTGTATGAGGAAGGGATGGAGAGGATAAACCTGTCTGCGGATAAGGTAAGCGGGATGGACCCGGCATCAACAAGTCTGACGGACCAGACGCCTGTTTCCCAGGCGCTTCCCTCCGGCCGTAAACTGATCCGCAATGTTACCATGACGGTGGAGACAGACGAGTTCGACCAGCTTTTGGGCATACTGACGGCCCAGGTAGGAGACCTGGGCGGGTATGTGGAGCAGTCGGATATATCGGGGAACAGTCTGAACGATCAGAATGAACCCATTCCCCGCTATGCGTCACTCACCGTCCGCCTTCCTATAGGCAAGCTGGATGGTTTTGTTTCAGCGGTGGAGCAGAACGGCAATGTGACCAACAGATCCGAGTCCGCACAGGACGTCACCCTGCAGTACAGCGACCTGGAGAGCAGGAAGAAGTCGCTGACCGTGGAGCAGGACCGCATCTGGGCCCTTCTTGAAAAGGCAGATACTCTGGAATCGGTCATTGCCCTGGAGGAACGTTTGTCCGAGATCCGTTATCAGCTGGAATCCATGGAATCACAGCTCAGGCTGTATGACAATCAGGTGGATTACAGCACGGTCTGCCTTTCCATCAATGAGATCAAAGGAGCGGCTTCCTTTACCCCCACTGAACCGGAGGGGCTGGGACAGAGGATTCAAAAAGGTTTTTCAAAGAATCTGAATTCCGTATCCCAGGGGCTGACTAATTTCCTGATCTGGCTGATCGCATCCAGCCCCTTCTGGATCCCACTGGCAGTGATCGCGGTGATCGTACTGCTGGTTGTCCGGAGAAATAAAAAAAGGACAATAAGGCAGCATCTGCCCCACTCTGTGAACGGAGCGGAGAAGACCGGTAAACCGGAAGAGTAAATACAAATGATGGGGAGGCCGGATTCTCCCCCTAAGCGCAAAAGGCCATTGTATTTCCACATACGCCAGGTGGAAAACAATGGCCTTTTGTCATGCCGTTATATATTCCTGTTTACTCCGGCATTTAAGACTTCTCTGCGCGGCAGGGGATCAGGCCCCGGCTCAGGCTGTGTCAGCCAATGCCGCCGTTGACGATTCCCAGAATAAACACTGCCATGGTCAGAATACAGAATCCATATTTATAAAGGGGATAGTACCAGCCGCCGATCCGCTGTTTTCTTCCAAGGGATACCGCGTCCTCCACGGCCTGCTTTCCCCAGATCCAGGCAAACATGATCCCGGCCAGACCGGCGCCCAGAGGGCAGATATAGATGGATACGAAGTCCATCCAGCCGGAAACAATACCCTGGATACACAGCGCCACCACAACCCCAATAATACCGATGACGGTAACTGCTTTGGCACGGCTGAAGTGCAGGTTATCCTGAAGGGTGGCGATGGGAGCCTCAAACAGGTTCACCAGGGAGGTAAGGCCTGCAAACAGCACGGCCACAAAGAATACCACCATTACAATGTGTCCGCTTGGCATGGCTGCGAACAGGTTGGGCAAATAGATGAACATCAGGCCGGGGCCCCCGCCAAAGGCAGTGGAGCCGGCTGCTGCCATGGCAGGCACAATGACCAGTGCGGCCAGGAATGCGGCCAGAGTATCAAACAGGGCCACTTTCCATGCGGAGCTGACAATATCCTCATCATCGGACAGGTATGAGCCGTAAATAACCGTTCCGTTGCCGGCCAGGGACAGGGAGAAAAATGACTGGCCCAGGGCGTAGACCCACATCATGGGATCCTTCAGCTTTTCCGGATCAATGGTTAACATGTATTTATAACCCTCAGAAGCTCCGGGCTGGAAATAAACATAGACGGCCAGGCCTATAAACAGCAGGAAAAACAAAGGGATCATGATCTTATTGGCTTTTTCAATGCCGCTGGCAACACCCAGTACCATGATGGCAAAGGTGACTGCCAGTGCAATGATCAGCCAGAAGTTATTGCCAAAGGGAGAGGCAGTGGCGCCGAATGCCTGTTCATAACCTGAGATATCAGACACATCCGCACCATAGGAAAGGGCTTTACCGGTAAATGCATTGAACACATATTTAAAAATCCAGCCCACCACTACGGAGTAGCCGATAGCCAGCATCAGCGCCCCCGCCATGGGAATACCTCCTATCAGGGCGCCTGTATTCCCTTTTCCCCGTGATGCGCAGGCCTGTCTGAAGGCGCCCACAGGGCCTTCCTTTGCCTTGCGTCCAAAGCTCATTTCACCGATCACGCCGGAAAACCCGATGAGAATGTCAAAGATAAGATATGCTGCCAGAAACGCGCCGCCGTAATTTGCAACCCGGCTGGGAAACAGCCAGATATTTCCCATCCCCACTGCCGAACCAATACACGCAAGAATAAAACCCCATTTCGATCCCCATGATTCCCTGTTACTGCCATTGGATGTTTTTCCCATATATTTCTTCTCCTTTTCGATACAAAATGAAGACAAAAAGGGCCCCCACAGTAATCTTTAAACTACTATAGGATGCCCTATCTTATTGCTGCCAAGCACATCACATGATTTCAAATTACATTTGAAACGTCATGCGGTCTGCCCCTTACCTTCAATCCTCAATGGGTTCCAGGGAAGCCTGGAAATGACGAAGGATCGGTGGCTCCCATGTAATCCTGTAACCATGTTTGATCTCATGGGCCCGCTCTTTAATTGCAATCAATGCGTCTGCCATTATATCAATATGAGCCTGGGTGTAGACCCGGCGCGGAATGGCCAGACGTGTGAATTCAAAGTCGGCATGAAGCTGTTCATTTGTATCCGGGTCATTGCCCAGCATGTAAGATCCAATATCGCAGGTGCGGATGCCTGCCTCCTTATAAAGCTCAATGGCCAATACCTGGCCGGGGAATTCATAATAAGGAATCTGGGGGAACATGGCTGCTGCGTCCACAAACACGCCATGGCCTCCAACCGGAGCCTGATAAGCGATACCGGCATCATCCAGCCTGGATGCAAGATATTCCATCTGTCCGATCCTGTAACGGAGATAATTTTCATCAATGCCCTCGTATAACCCGATCGCCAGGGCTTCCAGGTCGCGTCCGTTGAGTCCTCCGTATGTATAGAATCCTTCAAAGGAAATACAGTTTGCTTTTATTTTCAGGATTAAGGGTGACTCTCCATCCTTGACTCCGATCATACCGCCCATGTTGACAATGGTATCCTTTTTTGCGGACATGGTGAACATGTCGGCCAGGGAGAACATTTCCTTAATGATCTTTTTGATCGGCCAGTCCTTGCATTCCTCCTCATCACGTTTAACAAAGTATGCGTTTTCAGCGTAGCGCGCCGCGTCAATGTCCAGGGGAATGTTGTATTTCTTACAGATTGCGGAAACGTCCCTCATGTTCTGCAGGGAAACAGGCTGCCCGCCCGCGGAATTGTTGGTAATTGTCATGACCACCAGGCCTACGTTCTCAGCTCCCTTTTCAAGGATGATCTGTTCCAGCTTTTCCACATCCATGTTGCCCTTAAACTTGCAGCGGTGGGACGGGTCCTTTGCTTCCGGGATCACGCAGTCAATGGGACGCGCGCCGGCCAGGATCACATGGGCACGGGTGGTGTCGAAAAACATGTTGGAAATCGCAATTTTACCTTCGGAGAGGAAGGTGGGGAACAGAACCTTTTCAGCAGCGCGTCCCTGATGTACGGGCTGGACATATCCATATCCGAAAATGTCCTTGGCGGCGTCAACCAGTTTGTAGTAGGAGGAAGCGCCGGCATAGGCCTCATCGCCCTTCATGATTCCCGCCCATTGGTCCTCGCTCATGGCATTGGTGCCGGAGTCAGTGAGAAGATCAATGTAGCAGTCCTCTCCTCTTAAGCCAAACATGTTGTATTTGGCCTGGGCGATCGCCTGCTCGCGCTCCTGGCGTGTGAGCATTTTCAGTGGTTCAACCACCTTGATACGGAATGGTTCTGGAACATACTTGATAGCCATAATAATACCTCCATAAAATGATTTTGGTTTGGATGCGGGCCTTTGCCGCTTCCAAATACCCCGGTCATCGTTGCCGACTGGCGGACAGTATTATGTAATAGGTTCAAGCTGAGAAGAAAGGATACTAGATGTGATAATGTTTTCTCAACTTACGAGAATATATTATTATATTTTGAGAATAATGTCAAGCTGATTTGTTGTAAATGATAAAAAAATAATTTTTAGGGCATAAAAATATACATAGTGCATAAAATGGAGAAAATAGCAATAAAAAATTATCGTAAATAAGATGAGAATGATAAAATATTATTGCGACATATACTCAAACACCCTCTAGCTATTAAAAGTGTATTTTGATACAATAGCACTATATGAGTATAAAGAAAGAAGCAGGTCATGAATACAGAAAATCATTCAATTCTTCAGCATTATATAAAGTTAACGGAATTTCTTGGCCGTACCCTTGGTCCGGATTATGAGATTGTGCTCCACAGTCTGGAGGACAAGGAACGGTCCATTATTGCAATCTCCAACAACCATGTCAGCGGACAGGAGCTGGGGGCTCCGCTGTCCGGTGAGATCCTGCAGATCATTGCGGATAAGAGCTATCACAATTATTCCTATCGTACCCATTATATGGGGGTATCCGCCCTTGGAAAGAAGCTGCGTTCCTCCACGCTGTTTATTGAGAATACGTCAGACGAGTTGATCGGGCTGCTGACCATTAATTTTGACGACAGCAAATATACGGACCTGGCAAAGCAGCTTTTGGGGCTGTGTCACCCGGATACATTTGTGGAAACCAATTTCCGCTATGACGAGACTTACAAGGAGATACCGGCCGGTCAGGGAAAGTCTCAGTCCGGAGAACCGGGAACCGGGAATCCATCAGTCCAGCCGCTGTCTGGAGAGACAGTGCCTGTTTCCGGCGGAGAAACAGTGAACGAGGCCTTGTCACGTATTTTCAGGGAAATGGACCTGAATGGCAAGAGCCTGTCCCAGTCCCAGCGTCTGGCAGTGATGGAACGGCTGGAAAGGGACGGCGTATTCCTTCTAAAGGGAGCGGTAAAGGATGCAGCTCTGGCCCTGGGAATTTCCCAGGCCAGCGTATACCGATACCTTTCTAAAATCCGCCGGGAATGATTTGTTTTACTATAGTATAATTATAGTACAGGCAGGGATCAAACATTCCAAAAAGTATGGTCAGATGGTTGATGTCACTGGATTTTATGATCCACGGACAGTTCATTGAGTACAAGACGGTAGTTTCCCGGAGGCAGCTGCCCGTACATGGCAACATGATTGACCATGCCCAGGGATTCCCCGTCCGGTACATAAAAACCCATGCAGTTGAATCCCCAGTTACCTGGTATGGCGGGAACTTCATACCAGGTGCCATCCACTGATACCTGAAGTTCATAAAACTCCCCGCAGCCCCATTCCTGGCCGCTTTTGTTGGAGATAGTAACCTCCGCCACATCCTGGTTCCAGGAATCCAGGGTCATGGTAACTCCCCCAGGCGGGTTTAAAGGCGCTGCCGGGACCAGGAAACGCGTGTTCCATCCGCCGTTTTCCTGGGTAAACAGGCGGGCGCAGGGAAAGGAGGTAAAAGAGGGCAGTTCTCCTGCATCCTCCCAGTTCCCATTTTCAGATAGCTGTTCAAAGTCAAAATCCAACTGGTAAACGCTTCCGTCTTGGGCGATCCACCTGCCGTTTGTCCAGGCGGCAAAGATACTGAACCCATCCTTTCGGCCGATTTCAATCCCGTAAACAGGCAGAGCGGCATTGTCTGCGGACCAGCTTTTTACCCTGGTGGCTTTTACTGAGTTCAGGGATTCCAGGATCTTTTGTTCCTCTGCGCTGTCAAACAGATAGGCGATGCGAACCTTTTTGCCGTCATAGGTGTACAGAGTCATTGCGCTGGTTTCCGGGGAGGCCTGTTCCATAAGATGATTGGATGAAGTGGAGGAATTGGGCGGGGCGGATGAATTGTATGGGGCGGATGAATCTGCAGTACTTGCACTGTTTGCGGCGTTATGGGTAGTGCTGTCCGGGGAGGGCTGGCCGTTGAGTATCGGGATGGCCGACAGGTCATGACGTGATTGGCCGGTCGGTGACTGGCTGGGCAGCGACTGATTGGTCAGTGTCTGGTCAATGTGGTTTTTTATTTGAAAGGATCCTGCTGCTGACTCTGCCCCGGATCCGGCGGTGTCGTCTTGGGTGGATTCTACCACCTTTTCAGCAGTTTTTCTGTCCGCTGCGGACATCCCTTCCCCCTGCGTGATCCCGCATCCGGATATCAGGATCGTGATCACCACGGCGGTTGCTGCCGATACTCTTTTTTTATTCATGATAGACTCCTTTTTATTCGTATTTTTTCTGATGATCAGGTGTTTCAGGCAAAGAAGCCTGCAGCGCGTTCAGAATCAGGTTGTCCATTCCTTTCATTCCCAGACCGGTACAGGTGTCCACAAACTGTTGAAAGCAGGTGTCGCGGATCTTGTCTTTATGGAATACCAGATCAAACTGGCGGTTCAGCCGGAGATTTCTGACCTGTATCATACCCATCTGATGACTGCTGATATCCGGTTGTACCAGGTAGGAGGAAATGGCTGCAATTCCGGCATTGTGCAGGACAGCCTGTTTCACTGTTTCAATGCTGTTGCAGACCCATCCAATGTTCAGGGACAGGCTGCTGCTGGAAAATGCATGCTCCAGCAGCATTTCAGTTCCGCTTCCCTTTTCACGTCCAATAAATACTTCCTGTTCCAATTCTCTTAACTCCACTGTCTTACCCGCCAGGGGATGATTTTTCGGACAGATAATAGCCAGCTGATCCTCCAGGATCGGTATATGCTCCAGATACGGGGAACGCTTTGTTCTCTGGACAATAGCCAGATCCAGCTTGGCGGACAATAACTTTTTTTCCAGGGCCTTGCTGTTGGTGATCTCCACCAGGATCCTGGTATCCGGATAGAGGGATCGGCAGTGCTCTAAAAGGGGATGGATCAGGCAATTGCCTATGGTGGTGCATACTCCTATGCTTAAGGTGTTGCAAAAGGAGGCATCCTTCATGCGGGTGTCCAGCTGTTCGATGTTCTTAAGGATCTGGGCAGACAGATAGAGCATCTGCTTTCCCGCATTGGTGAGAAAAAGGGAATGGTTCAGGCGCTCAAAGAGACGGATGCCGTATTCATTTTCCAGGGAGTGGATTGCCTGGCTGACGGATGACTGTGAGATCATCATGTTCTGCGCTGTCTTGCTCATATTCATATGTTTACAGACTTCCACAAATATTTCCAGATTCCGTATGGTCATGTTCAACTCCTGATATTAGTATTTACTTATAATATTATCATTATATTCATATTTTTCAATAGTAAAAATGCGTGATAGAATGAGGGCATACGAAAGGAGAATGGAAATGGATCGATGTTTAATCGTAGTAATTGACGGATGCGCACCGGATTATCTGACACCGGAGACAGCGCCTAATATTTACAGACTGGCCAGGGCTCATGGATTTGTAAAAGAGGTCCAAAGTGCGGTACCCACGGTAACCAATGTAAACCACGCCTGTATTTTATCAGGAAAATTCCCGGAGGACACAAAAATAGTAGGGAATTATTATTACGACCCGGATACCGGGGAAGAAGGATTTATAGAAGAAAGAGGGTTCATGAAAGCGCCCACCATTTTGAACGCTTATGGGAAAATGAGAAAAAAGACCGCATTCCTCACTGTTAAGGGTAAGGTTCTGGGCGTATACGGTGAGGGTGCTGACATCGGAATCAGTGTCCAGGCACCGGATAAATTACTCCTTAGCCGTCTGGGGCTGGACATGCCGCCTGAGGTAAGCGACCTGTCCAGCACACGGTGGATCATGGAAGCAGCCCTGGCCTGTATTGAGAAGGAACATCCCGATTTCGTCTACTGCACCACCAATGACTATGGATTCCATCATTACGGACCGGAGACATCGGAGGCAAGGCTGCAGATGCGGTGGATTGACGAGTATATTGGCAGGATCCATGAAGCGGACCCTGGAAGGCGGATCTACATAACCGCGGACCATGGGATGAATCAGAAGAAAAGGCTTTTGAATGTTAAGCACATTGCGGACAACAAGGGGATCCCTCTGTATTGCCTGGCGCCCTTAAAGGACCGGTATGTGGAAAACCATATTTATCAGGAAGGCGGTATTCTCTATCTGTTTTTGGAAAACGAAAAGGATGGAGAGAGGCTGTGTGCACTGGCAGAGGAGATTCCGGAGATTGAGAAGATCCTTGGCAGGGAGGAAGCGGCGGCTCTTTATCATCTGCCTGAAGACAGGATTGGGGATTATGTGATATTTGCTTCTGAAGGATGCGCCTTTGGGGAAGTGGAGGGGGAATATCTGGTTACAGATCAGGTGAGGACCCATGGTTCACTGTATGAGCGGCAGATCCCCCTGGCAGCGATCCATCCTCTGAAAGGGGAAGGGGATTATCAGTACAGTAAGGATATTGTTGCACATATGATGAGGGATTTTGAAAACGCAGGATGGAGACTGGGATGAGAGGAATGATGAGAAAAGGCGGAGTTGTAAACAGAACTGCATTGGGGGCAGCAGCTCTTTTGGCCGGTGTGGTGATAATGATCGCAGGATGCAATAAGAAAACGGAAGAGCTGACCGGAAATATCCAGCTGGCGGGAAGTACTTCCATGGAGGAAATGTGTGTTGCCATTGGGGAAACATTCATGGAGGAGGAGCCGGGAATCGCGGTATCCGCTGAGTACATTGGCTCGACAGCAGGTATGGAAGCATTGTTGGAGGGGACTGTGGACATTGGTACATCTTCCAGGAACCTGACCCAGGAGGAGCTGGAAAAGGGAGCGGTGGAAAACATTGTGGCCAGAGATGGAATAGCGGTTATCCTGAACAAGGAGGTGACCGGGATCGAGAATCTCACATCAGATGAACTAAGGGATATTTTCTGTGGAAGAACAGCTAATTGGAATGAACTGGGAGGTCCGAACATGCCTGTAGTGGTAACCGGACATGAGGCAGGTTCCGGTACAAGGGATCCTTTTGAGGAAATACTGGGAATTGTGGATCAGTGCCGGTACGCCAATGAACTGAGCGGATCCGGAGCTGTTCTGATCAAGACTGCCGCTACCCAGGGAGCGGTGGGATATATTTCCATGGCACAGCTGGACGATACGGTACAGGCAGTGTCGGTGGAGGGGGTCCAGCCAACCAGGGAGAACGTGCAGAATGGAAGCTATTCCCTGAACAAGACAATGGTAATGGCGACCATGGGAGCCATAGAGAAACAGAATCCCCTGGTCCAAAGGTATTTTGAGTTCGTGTATTCGGATCAGGGGCAATCGCTGATCGATGGGGCGAATTTGACTCCGGTTCCGGGGGAATAGAGAGAAGCAGGAAAGCCTGCCGCATGCTGAAAGATCCAGATGCGACAGGCTTTTTGAACGCTGTAACCATTATTTTGCAGCAGCCTCAGAGAACTGCGTGGTCACAAGTTTCTCATAAGGAACCCGCTCTGACAGCTCGCCGGCTTCCTCCAGTATATTTTCCAGAAGTTCAAAGCTTTCCTTTTCAAATATGGTGTCGTCCTTCCAAGTGTCCTGGTCCTTGTAGCGTCCTACGATGGTAGCGATTTTGTCCACCGGAGTTTCCTTGAACTGAGGGGCAATGGTCTTTGCAATCTCCTCGGCAGAGTGGGAGTTTACATAGTCCATGCCTTTTTGGATGGCGTTTGTAAATTTCTGGATCAGCTCAGGATTTTTTTCCATATAGCTTTTCTTTGTACAGTAGGCAGTATAGGGAACATAACCTGATTCTGTTCCCAGGGATGCTACAACGGTTCCGCTTCCCTCGCTCTCCAGTGTGGTGGCGAATGGCTCAAACTCCACCGTGTAATCAGCGTCATTGGATGTAAATGCAGCTGCCGTCAGACCAAAGTTAATGCTCTGGTCAATCTCCAGGTCTGTCTTGGGGTCCAGTCCGTGTTTTTTCAGGATGTACTCAAATACCATCTGCGGCATGCCGCCGGCACGTCCTCCCAGGACCTTTTTGCCCTTCAGGTTCTCCCATTTAAAATTATCCTCAGGCTGGCGGCCCACCAGGAAGTTGCCGGCCCGCTGGGTCAGCTGTGCGAAGTTTACAGCGTAGTCCTGGGAACCTTCCTGATATACATAGATGCTGGCCTCTGAGCCCATGAACCCGATCTGGGCATCCCCGGAGATGAGTGCGGTCATTACCTTGTCGGCGCCCGCGCCGTTGACCAGGGTCAGGTCAATGCCCTCGTCCTCAAAGTAACCCAGCTCGATGGCTGCGTACTGGGGGGCATAGAAGATGGAGTGGGCTACCTCATTGAGTACCAGCGGCGTATTGCCGGAGGAAGCCGTGCCCGGGGCCTTTGCACAGCCGGTAAGGGCAGCGGCTGCCATGGCTCCTGCCAGTAATGTGCATAATATTTTTTTCATAACAGACTCCTTGTGTATTCACTTATAATATAGTTTATTAGAGGGGACATGGACCGGTGAATAAAAATGGAAGGCTGCAGAGGGAAAATACCAAAAAAAGAGGCATCCAAACCCGCTGCTCTCTGGTTGGTGCCTCGCTTTTTAGAATAGATCAGAGCACATATCCGTTAAATTGGCTCATTTGTATTTGATTTGACATACAGATAGATCCTGTTATCTACATGAAATGCCCTCAGGAATTTCAGCAGATAGTTTTTTAAATCTTCACGCCCGTAATGCAGGATGATATCCTGACCATGGATGCGCTTAATGGTAGATTTTTTATATCCCAAATCAGAATAGTCATCGTTATCTTTATCCCTGTCCAATCGATAAAATATCCGGTCCGGCAAACCATACTGGGCGGTTTTTGACCGGTCATTTACCAGCTTTATAAAATCGGAAGGATTTACAGTCGTTTCCAGAATTTTGCAAAAAGCTTCTGTAAAACTGGCTGCAGGAATTATCCCGCCATCACCAATGGAAAATCCCTCAATAACAAGCTTTTTAAGGTCCAGATTATCCGTGAGCAGTTCTTTGTCATGCTGTGTGCTGTTTACCGCATTGGAAGCAGTCATTTGCGACTGGTCTAATAAGTTTATAAATATTTCAAAATCATCTGAGTCATCATCCAGACCCATATCCCTTGTATCCGAGTGAATATACTCATTTAACAGAGACAGCAGGTTATGGGTCTGCTTATAATTATAAGAACCCGCCTTCTCGTTCCACAGCGACAGCTTATCAGCAAGAAAATCTGAGTAATTCGGAAATAAGGGATCGGAATCCTTTTTAAAAGAAAATACCGTGTTACTGTCAACATCCGTCCATTCCCTTGTGCTGGTCAAATATTGATACAGCCTGTCATCACAGAGCTGAATACACAAAATTGCCAAAAGCAATACATTTGTTTTGTGATCATCCTGGCTTACCTTTAAAATGTCCCTGATCAGTTCAAAGGTATTTAACAGCCGTTTGACTGTTCGTGGGTTGGCGCCCACACTATTTTTAATAATATCACTGATGATCTGTGAATCCTCATTCAAATCGATTTCCATGCGCTCAAATGAAGTCATCAGAAGTTTGTCCATTTTATAAAATGCAACCGGGATACGGAAGGGAACCTGGATCATTTTATCAAAAAAGCTTTTACCCTTTTGATACATCAGGCCCTCGCCGTACTTCTTGGAAACGCCCAGGGTAACCACCTCGTAATCAATGGCCAAAACAAAGATACATCCCGGCACATCCAGAAATATCTTGATTATTTCCAGCAATTCCACTGCACGCTCCGGATTCAGCCTGTCCAGATCATCGATAAAAATAACGATTCGGCGAGGAGCCTTTTTCACAAAGGAATGGATCGCTATCTCAAATTCCTTTGTGAACTTTTTGATATCCTGATAAAAACTGCTGTTCAGATTAAATAACTCCTCAAAATCAGTTTCCATCTGAACAGAACAATTCAGGAGGGAATAGCTGGCGTTGATCTTTGTCTTTTTAAATATATTTTTCATCATGGATGAAAAAGTGTTTACTATTTTTTCCGGGGCAGAAACCGACTTCAGCACTTCGGTGGTAAGTTCACTGAGAAATGCAATGGACAGATCGTCCTCGGAAGAAAACTGGGCGTAATGCCAGGTATTAAAATACAGGCACTTTAAATTGGGCTCGGTTAATTTCCCCATGATCATGTTCATCATTGAGGTTTTGCCGGATCCCCAGTCTCCCTGCAATGCAATGGTCAACGGGGTCTCGCACTTTTTGATAAAATCAGCCAACCCGGTGTAATAGCGGTCCAGGTCGAATAGATCAGATTCCATGGTATCAATTGGTAGATCACGGTTGCCTTTTGCCATTAGTAAGCTCCTCCTGTATTGAGAGAGATCAGATTCCTGATTTTGTTGGAAAATTCTTTTTGCAGATCCAGAGGAGGAAACAGATATCCCTTCTCATAAATGTCGCGCTGTGTAATATATGGTTTGCCGGAACCTGTCTTGTATTGATTCAAGTTCATAAAGTTCAGAAGATAACAAAGGTATTGCAGGTCGGTTTCCTTATAATATAAGGATATGTAAATTGCGTTGCCTGTTATAAAGCCGGGCTTATCAAGGATGGATGCCTGTCCGCAGTGTTCGCCCACCCGATTGATAATAATGGTGGGAATGGGTCCATGGACATTGCATTGATCGGTGGATGAATAGCTCCCATTGGCACCTATGACCGGATACGGTCCCTCATGATCCGATGAAACAATCTTTGTTCCGGAGCGCAATTTAAACAGCTCCTCCCCTCTGATGGAGGGAAAACCTTTATCCACAAACATTTGCCGGAACAGATCAGAGGCAATGATGCTGTTTTCCAGATCTTTATCCGGAAACAGGGATAATTGTTCGTAACCGCTTTTCTGGTCATGAGTATGGTCTTTATTTGATGAAAGTCCATATTTTTCCGGTGCAAAAAAGTAATCAGGTTCTGTAATCTGCTCCCTGGACAAGTGGACGGACACGGCATCCGGGTGATGGAAGAGGCGGGAAAAATGACCGTGGTACAGGTTGATATCCCGGCAGTTCCTGAAATCGTTTATTTCAATGTATTGATTGACAGGATCACTTTTTTTAAAGGTAAGGATACATGTGTTGACCCTTGCCTTAAACAGACCTAACGGAAGCAAAACCATAGACAGTATCTCAAAATTTTTATATAAACGTTCTCTGATAAGATGATCCGTTTGTCTGCTTAAAAAACCGTAGGGCATGATGACGCTGGCACGGCCGTTATCCGCCAGGGTATCCATGGCGCGGATCAGCATCTTTGACTCCAGTCTTCCAATTCCTCCTTCATAGGCAAAAGGCGGGTTTGCCAGAATGAGATCAAACTGGTTTGGATCATGATCATCTGAAACAGAGCAGCAAATATCAGGACCGGTGTGAAACCCCATCATTTTTATGTTAGCTTTCTGTTCCTCTCTTAAAAGGCTGGAAAGGGTGAATAGAAGACAGCCAGCCCCCCAGGCCGGATCTGGAACCGTGTAATCCCGGAGCTCAAGCGCATGCTCCATTAACGAAATAATAGATAGAACTGTTTTTTCTTTTTCGGACATAGTTGTATGCGATTATCCTCCTGCGATCAATAGGGCATGATTAATTTTATTATAAGTCATCCATTACCCAAAATCAACGAGGGATTAATCTACATGACCTCTACATTATAATTGCAGGCCCAATTAAAAAATGATAAAATGGTCCATAGATCATAAGAAAGGTGCGGTCAACATGGGAGATTCATTACAGTACTACAACCAGCATGCCAGAGAGTTCTTTGACAGTACAAGGGATGTTGAATTTACGCAGATACAGGACCGGTTTCTCGGCTATCTGAAACCGGGGGCCAGAATCCTGGATTTCGGATGCGGATCAGGAAGGGACACAAAGTATTTTATCAGCAGAGGATATATGGCGGATGCTGTGGACGGCTCTGTGGAGCTGGTAAAGATCGCATCTGAATATACCGGCACAAACGTCAGACAGATGTTTTTTCAGGATCTGGATGAAAGGGAGGCATATGAGGGGATCTGGGCCTGTTCCTCTATTCTGCACCTGACCTTTGATGAACTGGCGGACGTGTTCGGGAAAATGCACCGTGCGCTGGTGCCCTGCGGAGTCCTCTATACCTCCTTTAAATATGGGACAGGGGAAGGGGAACGGAACGGTAGGTATTTTACGGACATGACAGAGGAGAAAATGGAAGGGCTATTAAAGGCTGTCCATGGATTTCCAACTTTAGAAATGTGGGTAACATCTGATGTGCGTCCTGGGAGAGATGAGGAACAATGGCTGAACATGATTTTGAGGAAAAGATAAAAAAGGCAGATGGGGGATGTGATCGAATACAGAACAATGGACCACTACCGGAAAAGGTATGAAAAAAAGAATTCTTAAACTTATGTGGGTCATGAAACGTGATGCGAAGGAGGGAGTTGCATGGATATAAAAAATGAATCTGGTTTTCCTACGGGGAGCTTGTTATATATTTTACGCAGTATAAAAAAGGGGACATGCAAAGAAATATTTAAACTTGAAAAAGATGAGGATTATATTGCTTTTCTAATTGATTTTTTGAAACTATGTGACTTGAGTATAAAGCAGATACAAACCGTAAATAGGAATACTAGGCAGAAAAAGTTGGATTCAGTTAATGATCTAAAAGAAGCAATGATCCATTCTTATATGAAAAAAGGTTCATTTAATATTGATCTTGAGAGTATTATCAAAGACGACATGACGGGCAGGATTGAGGCCTGCGATGATTTCCTCATAGACAACTGTTCTGTACCAAAGGTGGAACAGGAAGCGTTGGATAATTTTATTGAAGAGATTAATTCCCTGAGAAATGATATAAAAGAAGCAGAAATCAATGAAGAATTAAAAGATATCATACTGGTGCATTTAAACAGTGTATATGAATCTATCCTAAAGTATAATTTGTTTGGCATGGAGGAAGTGAAGGATAGTGTAACCAGGACAATAGGTACCTTATGCCTGATGACCAATGAGTGTAAGACAGAAACTGATAAAACGGTCATGAAGAATGTACTTGCCCTAATGTCAAAGTTCAATACTGTATTCGGCTTTTTTAAAAATGCAGGAGGCGCTGTGAGAATTGCGGATACCATCATTAAACTGATTCAATGATCACTGCCAATGTTTTAATCAACCACGATAAACACACAAACGAGGAGAAAAAATAGAATGAACTACAAAATCATCGTACTGGACCTGGACGGCACCTTGACCAACCGGGATAAGATCATCACCCCGAGAACAAAAAAAGCCCTGATGGAAGCCCAGGAAGCCGGAAACATCGTGGTTCTGGCTTCGGGCCGTCCCACGCCCGGAGTGGAGCCTTTGGCTAAAGAACTTGAGATGGACCGCTTTGGAAGCTATATCCTGTCCTATAACGGAGGAATGATCACCAACTGCAAAACAGGGGAGGCGGTATTCACATCCCTCCTTCCCCTTGAGTCCAACCAAAAGATCATTGGCCTGGCGGAGGAGTACCGGGTGGATATCCTGACCTATCAAGGCGGGGATATCATTACCAATAACAAGGAATGCCCTTACGCTGTGGTGGAATCCAACATCAACCACCTTCCCCTGCGTCAGGTAGAGGACATGAAATCCTATGTGGATTTCCAGGTTCCCAAGTTCCTGATGCTGGATGACGGGGATTACCTGGTGACCGTGGAACCCCGGGTAAAAGCAGCCATGGGGCGTGACTTCAGCGTGTACCGTTCCGAGGAGTATTTTCTGGAGGTAATGCCAAAGGGAATTGACAAGGCCCAGTCCCTGGAGCGTCTGTTACACATCCTTGGACTGGAGCGTGAGCAGATGATTGCCTGCGGTGACGGTTATAATGACCTGACCATGATAAAGTACGCGGGCTTGGGGGTGGCCATGGAAAATGCTGTTCTGCCTGTGCGCAACGCTGCAGATTACATCACTGCCTCCAACAACCAGGACGGGGTGGGCCTGGTTGTGGAGAAGTTTATGCTGGGACGTGCATGAGAATGATATATAATGCAATGCCATGCAATGCGATGTAATGCCATGCTGCCATGCAGCAGTGATGCAAATCTAAATAAGGATCAATGAGTCAGGATACCGGCAATCCGTTCGCATACCGGCATGAAAATAATGAGCACCATATAACCGGACATCAGAAGATACGGCAGGGCATGGGGCCATACCGCCAGTATGGCGCCGCCAACTGCCACAAACTGGCAGAAAAAACTAATACAGGTGATCAGTACAAGACCTCCGATGGCTGTGGATACCAGATGGCATCCCAGCCTGTTTTTAATTCCGATCCGCTCTGTAAACATCTGCCCCCATGCAGGAGCCGGGATCAGATCACAGATTGTATACCCCACGGCCATACTGACCACAAAACTCTGTATAAATGCCAGGGAGGTTATGGCGCCGGCTATGGATAAGCCCACATAGGTCAAAACCAGTCCCAGGGCTATGTTGATTGAAAAATTGATGATCCGGCCAAAATGTTGTTTTCCTATCATATGTATTTTCCTCATTTTTTGTTTTATATATGGACTGTAAACGCCTGTATGGATTTGAATCTATTGACCGGGCATTACCCATGATATCCGGCATAAAAACCTTCACTGGAAGCCTGGATCGCCTGCCGGGCTTTTACGGCATCGCCCACCGTCACTGTTTCGCAGATACCCTCCAGTTCATCTTTAAGCGGACAGAATGCCCGGGTTCCGATGGCCAGCACAATGGTATCGCAGGGCAACAGCGTGACGGTATGGCCCTGTTTGACCAGCGCGCCTTCTTCTGTGACGCCTGCCAGGCTGGTCCCGGTCAGGATATCAACGTAACAGCGTCTCAGACAGTCCTTCAGGTCATCGCGGATGCCTGCCTCCATGTCAAGGGCAATCTCATCCCTCATCTCAATGACGGTAACCTTTGATTTGCACTGCATTCCCAGATAAGCAGCTGTCTCAGAGCCCACCATTCCTCCTCCTGCCACCAGGACATTCATGCCGGTGTCAGATTTTCCCAAAAGAACGTCCTCTGCCAGGACCACATTTTTATTGTGGATTCCAGGAACCTGGGGGATGATGGGCTTTGCGCCTGTTGCCAGAATGACCTTATCCGGCTTTGCGGACCTTACCATGTGGGCGGTCAGCTCTGTGTTAAGGTGCAGGTGGATATTGTCATGCTTTTTGATTTCCCGGTACAGCCATGCCGTATAGGTGGCAAATTCTCCTTTGTAAGGGGGATAGGCGGCGGAAATAAGCTGTCCTCCCACGGTGCTGTTCTTTTCAAACAGCTCAACCTGGTGCCCTTTGAGTGCGGCTCCCCTGGCTGCTTCCATTCCCGCGATTCCCGCGCCTACAATGAATATTTTTTTGGCAGAGGGCGTTTGGGAGTAATCCAGTTCAAACTCATGGCCCAATTCCGGGTTGACCATACAGTAGATCGGCACGCCCTGGTAGGTGGAAGCCGTGCACCCCTGGAGGCATCCGATACATTGACGGATCTCATTATTGCATCCACTCCTGGCCTTTTTTGGCCAATGGGGGTCTGCCAGGGAAGCGCGTCCCATGGCAACAAAATCCGCCTTGCCTGAGACAATGATATCCTCCGCCATACATGGATCTGAAATGCGCCCTACGGTGATGACAGGAATATGGAGAAAGCTCTTTGCCTCAGCGGCAAAATCAGCGTTCCAGCCGTGATGCTGGAAAAAGGAGGCCACTATTCCAAGAGAGGAGCGGACGCCGTACATGCCATTGGACAGGTGGATGGCATCAGCCCCCATTTCCTCCATATCCCGCAGCATTTGGCGGCTTTCGCTCATGCCCCGCCCGCCTTCGGAATTTTCCTGGGCGGAGAATCGGATGATCACCGGATAATCAGGACCTGCCTGTGTTCTGATTTCGCTGAAAACTTCGCGGAGGAAACGCATCCGGTTGTCATAGGTCCCGCCGTATTCATCAATCCTGTGGTTGCAGTTAGGAGACAGGAATTCATGGATCAGATACCCGTGGGCTGCGTGGATCTCCACTCCGTCAAAACCGGCCTTCCTGGCATTTAGGGCGGTTGTTCCAAAGTCCTTCACCAGCTGCCGGATATCCTCCGTTGTCAGTTCACGGGGGATCTCTTTGTTCCAGGGACAGGGAACAGGAGAACATGACACGGGCTGTATCCCGCCGTTGACATGGCGGTTTGCCTGGCGTCCGGCATGATATATCTGACAGAAGATCTTTGAACCATGACGATGGATGGCATCGGTCAGCTTTTGGTGGCTTGGTATCTGCTCCTCCTTCCACAGACCGGCCACAGCCGGATAGCCGGCTGCATGTTCATTGATCCTGTAATCCTCAGTGATGATCAATCCCCAGCCGCCCTTTGCTTTTTCTTCATGATAGCGAATATACTGTTCGGTGGCATTTCCGTCAGGGCACATGTTGGCGACCATGGCCGGGACTACGAGACGGTTAGGAATTTCACAGTTTCCTATGTGATAGGGTGTAAAAATACGTTCTGCTTTCATATGGAATCCTCCTGGTTTAATTGGTGTACTCCCGGAGTCTCCCGGCACTCAGATTTGCGGGGGCGCCGGGGAGACTCCGAGCCTGCACATTGGTTGAAAGGAGTATAAACCTTATGGTTTCTGTTAAGTCAATCCCAATCTTATGGGGAAAATCCAACAAAAAACAATGTGATTTTCTTAACAAAATATGAGTTCTATTGTATACTAAGTCTAACTTATAAAGATCCATGACTGAAAACCCTATGGTGGGTATCAGGTTTTATTATGCCTCCGGGATTTTGTTTTGGGGAAAGAGGAAGACAATGGAAGAAAAGTACAAGATCGGCACGATCTCTAAATTATTGGGGATACCTATACAGACTCTGCATTATTTTGAGGAGTGTGGGTTTGTAACTCCCAGCAAGGACAGTAAAAGCAATTACAGATATTATGATGCATGGGACGTGAATTTTCTGTTGGACAGCCGTTATCTGCGCTCCTTTGAGTTCTCAAATGCAGAAATAGAGGAGATGATCAACCGGGATGATTTCCAGAAAATGAATGCCAGATTTGCAGACCAGGAGAGAAAACTTTTGAACCTGATCCAGCATTATCAGGATATCTTGGATGAACTGCACAGTGAGAAGGACCGGATCAACAGGCATAAGGACCATTTGGGCAAATTTAAGGCGGACAAAAGCCCCAGGATCTTTTTTGATCCATACCGCCGGAACAATGACTTCACATCCATGGCCAAAGGCGAAGGCGGGCTGCCGGATATTACACAGTGGCTGGACAGTATGCCCATTGCAAGGGCTACCTTTCAAATCCCAGGATATGGACTTGATCCTGGAAAAAAGGAAGGGATCGAGTATATCTGGGGGTTTTCCGTACCCACGGACAGAGTGAGGGACCTTGCCTTGTCCATGGAGGAACATGTTGAATATTGTCCTTCCAGGCAGTGCCTGTATACGGTGTTTAAAGCTTATGGGAGGAATACATTTACCAAATGTCTTTATGAGCAGGTGCTGCTGCCAATATGGGATATGGGGTATGAGATCACGGAATCACTGATCGGGCGGCTGTTGATGCGTATACATGAGGATGGGGTGTTTACCAGGTATTTTGAGGTGTGGGTCCCGGCGGAAAAAATGGAATAGCGGCAGTGCCACGATCCTGCCCTAAGCACCCCTGAGCACACTCTAAAACTTCACATTGAAAAAGTGATGTCACATATGGACTTTCAAACTTTAATATGCTAAAATGAATAAGTATGAGGCTTATATGGCCTGTGCCTTTTTATGAGGGGCAATTATTCTAAAAACACATGCGGCCCGGGGGAGCGGGAGTGTTTGAAATTCATTTCCGTCATCTGTATGTCCCGCTTCGCGGTATATTTGGCCCAAGCTCATTTGACGCAGCTCCCTGCGCCGCGTTCATTTGGGCCAGATCTCCCATTAAGCGGGGCGCACAGATGACAAAAGGTAATGTTCAAACATACCCCAGACCGTATGAAACATAAGGAGAGAGAACCAGGACATGAACAAAAAGATTAAAACGGATGCAGTGGACCATTTATTTGATGCCATACTTACGCTTAAAAGTCCGGAGGAGTGTTATAAATTCTTCGAGGACGTATGTACGATCAATGAGCTGCTGTCACTGTCACAGCGCTATGAGGTTGCCAAGATGCTGAGAGAGGGCAAAACGTACTTGGAGATTGCGGACAAGACAGGAGCATCCACAGCAACCATCAGCAGGGTGAACCGGTCCCTGAATTATGGAAGCGATGGATATGACATGGTATTTTCCAGGCTCCAGGTGGACTGTGGAACAGGGGAGCCGGAGAATAAAGAATAGGCAGATGTATTAAAACACGAAACCTTTAGAGCATGAAAAGAACGGATAATCCGCCGGATGAGAGGCTGGAATATCCGTTCTTCTTTTATTGATCTGAATCTATCGTTAAATTGATTCTATCATTAATTTGCGTCTTATTTCTTACGCTGCGGCGGGTTCTCCTCCCGCAGCTGGTCTGCGATCATCTCGATCATCTGCGTCTTCAGATAGACATCAAAGGACAACTCACATATGAATGAAAAAAGCTGCAGATAATTCTTATCCTCCTCATCCACCGGCACGTCCTGGAAGGTCTTGCGGGAACGGGCGAACTTGGCGGTGACATCCTTCATCAGGTTGCCCATCTCACCCTTTTCCAGGGTAAATACCTCGGTATAAATATCCTCCAGGGACAGGGGCGAATCCTTGCCTGAAAAGTGTCTGGATGTGATGGGGCGGAACAGTTCCTCAATATCATGAAAGGATAGCAGGCTCTTGAAATAATAGATAAATATCAGCATGAGCATGTGGTCCTTGGAATACTTCTTCTTAACGGGCGGAGGGAGCAGGTTGTTCTTGGCATAGTTGTTGATCATGGTCTTGGTCAGGACCTTGTCCTCAGGGTGCCGCCGCATGTCTTTTAAATGGCTTTCCATAAAGGTAGTAACCTGGTCCATATATAAATCAATGTCAGGTATATCTTCCGGCTTAACATGGGACAGGCCTCCCAGATAGGCCAGCAGATCCCGAACGCGTTCTTCATTTGTCTTCATCTGTCAGTCACCTCTGTCTTTAAAATCACATTGCTATATCTATTATATAGTATTCAATACTAGATGACAAGGGGCAAATGTCCTTTATTTTACCAACCGTTATTTTAACGGAGTTTAACCGAGGCCTGGTTTGCTGCGGGCTGTTTCATTGGTCATAATTGACGGAGGGGGCTTGTGCTTCGTAGTTGTGCATAAATTTGAATGAAAAATTTCAATATATTGACTGAAAAGAAATTTCATTACAAAAACATATTGACATTTTATTTCATAGCAATATAATATAGCTAAGAAAACAATTTATGGCTTAGGGTCAGAGACAATCAGGAGGATAGAAGAGATGCTTGTAAACATGAAAGACATTTTGGCAGTCGCGAAAGAGAACAATTTTGCAGTACCGGCCTTTAACACATCCAGCAACATGATTCTTACCGGGGTGATCCAGGAATCCGTTGCCCAGGATTCACCGGTTATTGTGGCCATTCATCCGGATGAATTATCATTTGTACAGAATTCTTTTATCAAAGCAGTGATCGATGAAGCGAATCATGCCCCGGTTCCTGTGTGCATTCATCTGGATCACGGCGGCTCCTACGAGGACTGCGTAAAGGCTATTAGTTTGGGCTTTACCTCTGTTATGATCGATGCATCGCTGCTGCCCTTTGAGGAAAATATCGCACTTTGCAAAAAGGTATGCGAGACAGCCCATGCATCAGCGGATTACGTATCGGTTGAGGGGGAACTGGGAACCATCGGCAATACGGATTCCATTGAGACAGGAACCAACGAGATCCGCTACACGGATCCGGAGGACGCGGAGCGGTTTATAAAGGAAACAGGAATTGACGCATTGGCGATTGCCATCGGAACCAGCCATGGGCTGTATCCAAAGGGATTTGAACCCAAACTCAGAATCGATATCCTGGATGAGATCAAGAAAGTGGCCGATGTGCCGCTGGTGCTTCACGGAGGTTCATCCAACCCGGACAGCGAGATCGAGGCAGCCGTGTGCCACGGAATCAATAAGGTCAATATTTCAAGTGATATCAAAGCTCCCTTCTACGAGAAATGCAGGGAAGTCCTGGCTGACCGGTCATTAAGGGAACCAAATGCCATATATCCTCCCTGTATTGAGGCTTTGAGGAAGGTGGCGGGTCAGAAGATCGAACTGTTCCACTCCGCAGGGAAGGCATCCTTATATCGATGACCTGCAGCAGACATATGGATGGAAATAAAAAGCAAAAAATAGCATTGGGGTTTCACGCGTGTGTGGATTATGAACTGGAATGGAATCTTTCCTCCATGGAGCATCTGATGGAAGAATGTGAGGTCCATGCCGGGGAACTGGATAGCGTGGGGCTGAATGGCGTGAGGCAGACAGGGGACACAGAACGGATAGAGTCCATGAAGGGTCTAATGATTGAGATCCTTTCCTGCATGAGGCAGGGCACAGGATGTGAGATCATTCCCGAAGACTGCGGGCTGTGCAGGGAGTTTGCAAAAAACTTCTCTTATAAGATCACCATTGGAGGGACCGCTGCCAGGGCGGCGATCGCCATAGGGAAGATAGGATATGAGAGCACTTTGGGAATGTGCTGTTTTAATCAATATATGGAAGATCTCCTTCCGGCCGGCATTACATGTTATTCAGGAACGGGGCCGGACCATGATGAGGTTTATCCGCACATTATCCTTCAGTATCCTTCCGGCGTACATATCCAGGTCAATGACATTGATTTTACTACCTCATGCCACAACAGGATCCTGATCTCACGGGATCCGGACAGCATGAACATGGTGATAGCTGAGGACTTTGGGAATCAGGCAGGAGATGCGGATGTGTTTCTCCTCTCATGCTTCAGCGAGGTGCTGGATGCATCCATACTGACAAAGAGGCTGGACACGGTATTTAATCTTCTGGCCGGTATCAGGGACAGGACGTTTGTGATCATGGAGGACGGATGCTATGTCAATGGGGAGTTTCGGCGGATGGTGCATAGAAAACTGGCGCCGGTGCTGGATGTGATCAGCATGAATGAGGACGAGCTGCAGGACTTTGTGGGCAAAAGGATACAGATCCTTGACCCGGACCAGGTTTTGGATGGGGTCAGCTGTGTTTACCGGTCCCTGAAGGTTCCCCTTCTTATTATACACACCCATGCATGGGCCCTTGCATACGGAACAGGGTCCCATGACCTTAAGGAGGCCCTGGAAGGCGGGATCATGCTTGCATCTGCAAGATATGTGTACGGAGATGAGTTTGGAATCGATGAGTACAGGAATATCCGCACCTGGAATGTGAATGAAAGAGGAAGGGAATTCAGCAAACAGGTAATGGAGGAGGATCCCATGGTTTGCTGCATCCCCTGCAGGGATCTGGAGTTTGCAAAAAGGCCCACCACGGTTGGCCTGGGAGATTTTTTTGCAGGGGGTCTCTTGCCGGCGCTGGCCAACAGGAAATAAGATTGGGCCAACAGGAAATAGGATCTGGTCCGCAGCAAATAAGGTTAAGAAAGGAAGCAGAGATGTATGAGAAGGTAACCAATATTTTACAGACAGCCAGGGAATGCAACACGGCGGTGATCGCATTTATCTGTCAGGACTATAACATGGCGAGAGCGGTTGTATACGCGGCCCAGGCAGCTAATACCCCGGCCATTGTCATGCTGTATCCGGAGCATGTGTCAATACAAAAAACAACGGGTATGAAAAGCTTTGCTGAGATGGTAAAGGAGCTGGCCGGAGAGGTTTCCGTGCCTATTGGTCTTCATTTGGATCATGATTACACGAAGGAAGCGATTCTGAACGCGGTCCGCTGCGGATTTGGATCCGTAATGATGGACGGGTCGGTGAATCCACTTAAGAGGAATATTGAGATAACCGGGGATGTGGTGAGGGCGGTCCATGAGCTGGGGGCGGCTGTGGAAGGAGAGATCGGACATGTGGGCGCGGCCTCTGATGCGGATAACTCAAAGGAAGATCTGTACACAAAGCCGGATGCGGCGGAGTTGTTTTGCAAAGAGACAGGGGTTGACTCCCTGGCAATTTCCATTGAAAATGCCCATGGCGAATATATAGATACACCTCATCTTGATATAAAAAGACTGGAGGAAATACGGTCGGTCACAAAGGTTCCCCTGGTGCTCCATGGAGGGAGCGGGATACCGGATGACCAGCTGCTGGCGGCATTTTCAAAGGGGATCAGCAAGTTTAATCTGGGAACAGAGTTTTTAGGAAAATATTATCAGGCCATGGAACAGTACGTTTCTGAAAATGGAGGAAATATGGATCCTGTGAAGATCATCCATATGCCGGAGTATATCCATGCCAGGCTTTTGCCTTATGTCGAAAACAGAATGAGAACCTTGTGCAGATTCTAACGCATGTCTTAAATACACTCTTATATGTCCCAAAGCAGGGTGTACGTATGATGGGAATGATTTTTAGGACATGCTCTGGTATAATGGCAGGAGCAGGATATAGCATTGTGTGTACTCCCGGAGTCTCCTTGGCACCCATCTTTGCGGCCGGTTTCCCGCCAGCCGCACACAAATTTATTCACAACTGACAAAAAATCATCCCGCAAATCTGAGTACCAGGAGACTCCGAGAGTACACCTGTAAGAAAAGGAGGCTGTTTATGACAGAACTATCTGCAATTGAAAACATGCAGGCGCAGTATGAAAGTCTTTCCCCCACAGAGAGGAAACTGGCGGATTATATACTGAAGAACACTGCAAAGGTAGTTGATTTTACGGTAAAAGACCTGGCCCTGGCAAGTGATGTAAGTGAAGCAACCGTGGTGAGGATGTGTCAGCATGTGGGATTTAAGGGATATTGGCCCTTCCGCATGTCCCTTTCCAAGGAGCTGGTAAGGTATCAGAATCATGAAACAGACAATACGGTGAACAGTGTGGGGGATGTATTCCGGGAATATTCCAAGATCATGCTGAATATCGCGGATAATATTAACCCGGATATCATCTATGGGTGCGTGGACCTGCTGAGAAGCTGCGACCAGATCCATCTGATCGCCTCCGGCAATACCACGCCGATCATTGAACATATGGGATTCAGGCTTGGGCGTCTGGGAATCAAATGCACCTTCAGCGGTGTGGCCGACTATTACATGAACCAGATCAATCTGGCCGGCAGCAGTGACCTGGTGCTTGCAGTCTCACAGTCCGGTTCGACCAAAAGCGTGATAGACGGCGTGGCCCTGGCAAAACAGAGGAATCTTAAGGTAATAGCCATTACCGCATATAAGAATTCGTCCCTGGCCGAGCTGGCAGACTATGTGATTGAATCCAAGGGGGATTTTTCACGGTTTGATTTTTACAGGAACTACAGTCATCTGTGCGAGATGGCCGTGGCGGAAGCTTTGATGGATATATTAGCAAAGGATGAGAAAATCCAGGCAGTCGTACAGGAGAAGAATACGGATATGCTGGAATTTCTGTCTGATATGAAACTATAGTACACCATTGCCGGAATACCTGTGCAACAGTGTGCTGGTAATGTTAGTTTCCGAATAAAGATCGGAACCATAAGGAGGAGGAATACACAATGAGAAGAAACAAACTGATGGCAGTGGCGCTGGCGGGAATCATGGCAGCCGGTGCATTAAGCGGATGCACAGGTTCTGGAAGCACCACGCCAACCACAGCGGCTGAAAGCAAGAAGGAGACAGAGGCGGCAAAGACAGAGGCAGCGGGCAGTGAGGCGGCGGATCAGAAAACCGGGGAGTCTTCCGGACAGGCATCCGCCTCGGGAGATGAGATGAGTTATGATGACCTGGTTGCAGCGGCCAAGGACGAGGGGACCCTGGTATTTTACGGAGCCAATTCATACCTGCAGGATGCAGCTGACCGGTTTGCAAAAGAGTTTGGGATCAAAGTGGAGTTTACACAGCTGGGGGAGACGGAGATGATCGAGAAGATCACCTCAGAATGCCAGTCCGGTGCGGTCAGCGCAGATCTTGTATGCGCCCAGGATACCTACCGGGTCATGGCAGAACTGGTAGACACCGGATACGCCATGAACTGGTCCAATTCCCGGGTTGGAGAGCTGGTGGGCAATGATGACTGTACTGCCTTGATCTGGTACTATGACACCAAGAGCTTTATGTATAATGATGAGCTGGTTGGAGAAGGATGGCTTACCAATCTGTGGCGTATCGCTGATCCGGAATACAAGGGACTGTTTACAATGAAGGATCCTTCCAGTGAGGGCGTAAACTTCGATATGCTGACAATGCTTACATCAGACGAGTATGCGGCAAGGCTGGCAGATGCATACAAGGAATATTTTGGAAAAGACATCACGTTAACAACGGACAACGCAGGATGGGAGTTTATTAAGATGATGTTCCAGAACGGCGTCCTTCTGACTACCTCGGATACCACCTCGGCCACCACCGTGGGAGCCCTGGGCCAGACCGACACATGGGTGGGATATTTCAGCACCCAGAGATTCAGTACCCAGGAAGATAAGGGCATCAAGCTGAGCTATGATCTTTCCGCATGCAACCCTGTGGGAGGTTATGCATACCCGGTTTACTCCATAATTCTTAATAACTGCCAGCATCCCAACACAGCCAAGCTTTTCTCTGAGTGGCTGCTGAGTGAAAACGGATGGGCTGCATTCAATGACTATTACGGAGGCTTCTCCGCTAATCCGGCCAATGTCCATGCCACGGATTACAGTTTTGACGAAGTAAAGAAGAATATTGTACTGGATGATCCGGATTACCTGGTAAATCACCGTGCAGATGTGGAAGATTTTATTGAGACATTACGTTAACCGGATGCAGCCTGCGGTGCTGCGTTGTTCTCAAAAGCTGTCGCATCTATGATTTCCTAATCATTGATGCGGCAGCTCTTTTAAAATAGAGGTGAATTGATTGAAAGTAAAAGCTAGAAAAGTTGGAAATTTCCTGCGCAGACCCCATAACATCATTCTTTTGGTTTTGCTTATCTGTCTGGTATATCTGGTGATCGTTCCGCTGATCTACATATTCAAGGATACGCTGGTTGTCCATACCTCAGAAGTTAACAGGGTTCATGAAGCGGCAGGCTCATATACATTATATCACTGGAACAAAACATTCGCGTCAGGGGAAGTATATTCGACCTTTGTCATTCCCCTTGTAAATTCCCTTATGTGCGCTGTGTTTTCCTGCTTGATCGCCATTGCGGTGGGCGGAATGTTTGCATGGCTGGTCATAAGGACCGATATGTATTGTAAAAAACTCTGCTCCACACTGTTTATGTTCCTGTATATCATGCCGGGATGGACACTGGCAATTGCATGGACAAACTTTTTTAAGAACAGCCTTATTGGAGGCACCACTGGAATCTTTGAAGCTGTCACTGGGCTGGCCACACCCAACTGGTTCGCCTACGGATTCTTTCCCATTGTTCTGGTGACCGGCCTTCACTACGCTCCCTATGCATATATTCTGATCGGCGGGATCCTCAAGAACATGGATTCCAATCTGGAGGAAGCGGCACAGATCCTAAAGACCTCCCGTTTCCGTATATTTGCCATGGTGACCCTGCCCCTTGTAAAGCCGGCCGTGCTGTCCACCATACTTTTGGTATTTGCATCAGGCCTCAGTGTATTTTCCACAGCCCAGTTTTTAGGACTGCCGGTCAACTTTTATACCCTGGCCACAAAGATGTACAGTTACCTCAACGGCACCAATCCCGGGCGCGGCTATGTGTACGCGGTTGTGATGCTGGTGTTGAGTTTTTCCATATTGTACCTGAACCAGAGAATGCTGGGGACCAGGAAATCCTACACAACGGTCTCCGGGAAGAGCTCCAATGTTTCACTGACCAGACTGCGGAAAGGACGCAGAGTGGTAAGCACCGTGGTGGTGGTTTTTGTTGTAGCGGTAACCCTGCTGCCCTTTGTGAGTTTTGCAACCGAATCCCTTACGCAGGTAAAGGGGGATTATTCCCTTTCTAATTTTACGCTGCGCTATTGGATCGCGGAGGATGCGGGGATCGGATTTTCCGGCATATTCAGAAACCCTACCTTCTGGAAAGCTTTAAAGAACACGCTTTTGCTGGCCCTGTGCTGCTCCCTTGGAGCCGGTACCGTGGGATGTCTGGCCGGATACGGGATTGCCAGAAAATGGGGAACCAAGCTGTCCGCCACTGTCAATAGCCTGACATTCCTGCCCTATCTGATCCCCAGCATTGCCCTTTCAGCCATTTACCTGTCCATGTTCTCCACCAGGAGAGGATTTATACCTGCATTGTACGGCACCTATGCCATGCTGGTTCTGATCGGTGTAGTGAAATACCTGCCCATGGCTTCCAGGTCAGGCCTTAATTCCATGTTCCAGATCAGCGCCACCCTTGAAGAATCCGCAATGATCATGGGAATTCCCTGGTATAAGAGAATGTGCCGTATCCTCATTCCCATCCAGAAGACCAGCATTATGTCAGGATATCTCCTGCCATTTATCAGCTGTACAAGGGAAATGGAGCTGTTTGTGCTTTTATACACTCCAGGCTCTGTTCTGCTCACAACGCTGTTGTTCATGTACAATCAAAAGGGGTATGAGCAGTTTGCAAATGCGATCACGCTTTTGATCGTCATCATAGTCATATCACTAAATGCAATTATTAATAAACTGACCGGAGCATCCATTGATTCTGGTATAGGGGGTTGATGAAATGGCAGATAACAGTATAAAACTTAAAAATATAACTAAACGGTACGGAAAATCAGTGGCGGTGGATCACCTGGACCTGGAAATACCGGCCAACAGTTTCATTTCCCTGCTGGGACCATCCGGCTGCGGAAAAACCACCACTCTGCGTATGATCGCGGGCCTGGAGACGCCTACGGAAGGTGAGATCTGGATCGGGGACCAGTTGGTATTTTCAGCTAAAAAGGGGATCGATGTGCCGCCGAATGAACGAAGCGTGGGCTTCCTGTTCCAGAACTATGCGTTGTGGCCCCATATGACCGTGTATAAAAACATAGCCTTCGGCCTGGAAAATATGAAATGGAGCAAAAAGGACATAAAGGACAAGGTGGAGGAGCTGTGTGTGCTTTTACAGCTGACTCCTTACCTGGAAAGGTACCCATCCGAGTTGTCAGGCGGGCAGCAGCAGAGGGTGGCTATTGCAAGAACGCTGGCCACCAGCCCGCAGATCCTTTTAATGGATGAGCCTCTGTCTAATCTGGATGCCAAATTAAGGCTGGAGATGCGTACAGAACTGAAACGCCTCCACAGCACATCCAATGCCACCTTTGTGTATGTGACCCATGACCAGTTGGAGGCAATGGCCTTATCCACCTCCATCTGCCTGATGAACACAGCCGTGCTTCAGCAGTATGCGCCTCCTTTAAAGCTGTACGCGGAGCCGGTCAATATGTTTGTGGCTGACTTTGTGGGAAACCCGGCCATGAACTTCGTGGACTTCCAACTGGATGCGTCCTCCCAGGAACTGGAACTGCAAAGAGATGGCAGCCGCTTCCTGGTGGAAGCAGAGAATGAGGCAGGACTCAGGGCGTATGGAGGGGATGTGACCGTGGGCATACGGCCGGAAGACGTGGCCATTGGCCAGGAGGGAAACATACCGGCCAGGGTAATATCCTCCTTTCCCTACGGGATGGAGACCACGGTGATCGTTGAGTGTTTGGGAACCAGCCTGCGTTCCGTGGTGTTTGGAAGCATTAATTTTTCTGAGGGGGAAATGATCAAGGTGAGTATTTCAGGCACCCGGGTATGTATTTTCCATAAGGATACCAGGGAGCTGATATCACTGGGAAAGATTGCGCGCAGATAGATGTGTAAAGACGCCTGCACATTCTGGAGCTGCTATTAAAAAAAATCCAGGGGGATGCCCTCTTGGGCTTGGCAGTATGAAAGTTTTTCTGATTCTCTCAGAAACCGGGAGAATCGGGAAAACTTTTTTGCATTGGGACTGATCCGCTGAAACCATTGTAACAGTGGCAGAAATTTCACGATTATGTTATATTGATAGTTAAGAGCAAGTATGTAAATATGGACGAGTAAGTGTGTAAATGTGAAAGGAACAAATATGCGGGATGATATATGCAGGGAAGCAAGCAGACTGATTCAGCGTGTGATGGAGGGATACATTTCCGGGGACCCAAAGACCATAGGGGCGCTGCTGGCATATTTTTCGCCGGATGTGCTTGTGATCGGAACCGGAAGGCATGAGTTTTACACCAGTCTGGAAGCACTGGCCAGGGGACTGGAAAAGGATCAGGAGGAGGCCAGGGGCATCCGGTTTGTGGTGCAGGATGCCTGGTATGAGGCCAAGATGATCACGGAGGATACCTGCGTGGTGTACGGGGAGTTTAAGGCCCGGGAGGCGGGGGCAGGTGACAAAGGGGTTACCATTGACATGGACACCAGGATAACGGCCGGCGTGCACAGGGAAAAGGGCGGAGGCCTGGTCATTGACAGTCTTCACCAGTCCGTACCTTATATTTATCAGCAGGAGGGAGAATACTACCCCAAGACATTTGCCAATCTGGCCGAGGAGGCATTAAAGCGGAGCGCCATATTGGAAAAGCATATCCAGCTGGATCCTATGACCGGTTTATACAACAGAAAATATACGGAGATCCACATCACACGTATGCTGTCCCAGGACCGGGAGACAGGTCTTTTGTTTGTGATCGACATGGATGATTTTAAAAAAGTAAATGATACCTACGGACACCTGAAAGGGGACGAGCTTTTGAAAAAAACGGCATCAGTCATGGCGGAACATGTGCCTCCTTCCGCCATTGTGGGAAGGGTAGGCGGCGATGAGTTCATGATGTTTCTGCCCGGGCCTTATGACAGGGAATTGGGAGAAAAGGCTGCCCGGGGACTGATCCGGGAAATCAGCCGTATCCTCAGTCAAATGAAGTTGGAGCAGAGCTGTTCCGTTGGCATTGCCGCCATATGTCAGAAGGGAGAGACCTTTGAGCACGCTTACAAAAGAGCGGACCAGGCACTATACTGCGCAAAGAGTCTTGGAAAGAATACCTTTTGCTGGGCAGAGGATTTATCACCTGATTAAAGTTGCACAATGGGGACAGGAATGCTATACTAAAAACCTGACATTAAAATGTGGAAATCCATGTAGAGATCAATGTGGAAATCCATGAACAAATAAATGAAGGAATAAAGGCGGTACATAGAATATGAGTATTTACGATACATTAAATCCAATGCAAAAGGAGGCTGTGTTTCACACCGATGGGCCGCTGCTGATCCTGGCCGGAGCGGGTTCCGGCAAGACCAGGGTGCTGACCCACAGGGTGGCCTATCTGATCGATGAAAAGCAGGTGAATCCATGGAATATCCTGGCCATCACATTTACCAATAAGGCGGCAGGAGAGATGCGGGAGCGTGTGGACCAGCTGGTAGGATTTGGCTCGGAGAGCATCTGGGTCAGCACCTTTCACTCTACCTGTGTGAGGATCCTGCGCAGGCATATTGAATATCTGGGATACACAACCAATTTTTCCATCTATGACAGCGATGACCAGAAGACACTGATGAAACAGGTGTTTAAGAGCCTGGACGTGGATACAAAGCAGTTTAAGGAGCGGGCCGTGCTGGGAGTCATCTCATCTGCCAAGGACAAGCTGATCATGCCGGAGGAATTTCTTCTGAACGCGGGTCAGGATTTCCGCCAGAAGAAGATCGGGGAGATTTATAAGGAATATCAGAAACAGCTGAAGAAGAACAATGCCCTGGACTTTGACGACCTGATCGTAAAGACAGTGGAGCTGTTCCAGAACAGCAGCGAGGTGCTGGATTATTACCAGGAACGGTTTAAATACATCATGGTGGACGAATACCAGGATACCAATATGGCGCAGTTTAAGCTGGTCAGTCTTCTGGCTGCCAAATATAAGAATCTCTGCGTGGTGGGTGATGACGACCAGTCCATCTACCGGTTCAGGGGAGCGGATATTGAGAATATATTGAGTTTTGAGTCAGCATTTCCAGGCGCCAAGGTTATTAAGCTGGAGGAGAATTACCGCTCCACCCAGAATATACTGAATGCGGCCAATGGTGTTATCCGCCATAACAGGGGTAGGAAAGATAAAACTCTGTGGACAGCCAATGATGAAGGCAGCCTGATCCGGTTTAAGCAGTTCGACATGGCCAGGGATGAGGCGGATTATGTGGCAAGGCAGATCCGGGACAGTGAATATTCCTATCAGGACCAGGCCGTGCTCTATCGGACCAATGCCCAGTCCCGTCTTCTGGAGGAGCGGTGCATTTTCTACAATGTTCCTTATCGTTTGGTGGGAGGCGTGAACTTCTACCAGCGAAGGGAGATCAAGGATATCCTGGCTTATCTTAAGACCATTGCCAATGGTGTGGATGACCTGTCAGTTCTGAGGATCATCAATGTCCCAAAAAGGGGGATCGGGGCAACCACCATGGGAAAGGTGACTGCATTTGCATCAGAGCATGGGATGAGCCTGTACGATGCCCTTAAGGAGGCGCGTCAGATACCAGGTTTGGGAAAGGCCGCGGAGAAGATTGGAAAATTTATGGGACAGATGGAGAGCTTTCGCGTACGGGCGCTGTCAGATGATTTTACCATCCAGGATCTGATTGAGGGTATCATGGATGAGACCGGATATCAGCAGGAACTGGAGGCAGAGGGAGAGATCGAGGCACAGACGCGTCTTGAAAACATTGAAGAACTGGTAAATAAGGCAGTGAGTTATGAGGAGGACAGCGAACACCCCACCCTGGATGAGTTCCTGGAGCAGGTGGCGCTGGTGGCTGATATTGACAGCATGGACGAGTCCGAGAACCGGGTGACCCTGATGACACTGCACAGCGCCAAGGGGCTGGAGTTTCCCAAGGTGTACCTGGTGGGGCTGGAGGACGGGCTGTTCCCCAGTATGATGTCCATCAACTCAGATGACCGTACTGACATTGAGGAAGAACGGCGCCTGTGCTATGTGGGCATTACCAGGGCCAAACAGGAGCTGGTGCTGACCTCAGCCAGACAGCGCATGGTCAACGGTGAAACCAGATACTGCAAGCCAAGCCGGTTTCTGGAGGAAGTTCCGGCAGACCTTCTGGACGAGGAACGCCTGGAACCGGTACTGGGTAGCTACAGCGGCCGCGCCTCCGGCAGTATGCCCGAGGAGGCAGGACTGCCCTGGAACCAATCCGCGGCTTCGGGACGCACCAGCACCTTTGGCAAGGGTTATAATGCGTATGCATCCAAGACAGAGAACCTGTTTGAGGGCAGGGGCAGTGCAAGGAGTCAAAGCGGCCAGGGCGCCTCTGGCGGCACAGGAAGTGGTTTTGGAAGCCTGGGGAGCAGCGCAGGCAGCGGAATGGGCGGTCAGAGACAGCCATCGTTTGGAAAAGCATTTACCGTGCAAAAGCCATCGTCCCTGGACTACAAAGAGGGGGACCGGGTCAAGCATGTCAAGTTTGGCACGGGAACGGTCAAAACCATTAAGGACGGCGGCAAGGATTTTGAGGTGACTGTGGAGTTTGATACCGCGGGACAGAAGAAAATGTTTGCATCCTTTGCAAAGCTTCAGAAGGTATAGTTGTTTTTTCATTTCATAAAATGAATGTAATTGGCTAAAAATTCAAGAAATTGGGATAGTAAAATAGGGACTTCCATGATATAATAATTAAAAAGTATGTATCTGAGCTTATTTGCTTGCATATAAGAAAGGACGTGAACCGGATGAACAGATTTGACAGAGACAGATTTGATGCAATGGGAAAAGAGGCTTTAAGCCGTGTAGAAGAACTTATGAATTCCAGCAGGATCAATGATCTGCTTCACAAAAGAGAGGAAGACGAGAAGAAAAAGAATTGTATCCTCTGGGTATTGGCGATCATTGGCGCAGTAGCTGCAGTTGCAGGTATTGCATATGCCGTATACCGTTTCTTTACACCAGATTACCTGGAAGATTTTGAAGACGACTTTGATGATGATTTTGACGATGACTTCTTTGAAGATGAGGAGCCGGAGGAGAAAAAAGCTGACTAAGTTAAGGCAGTCAGTATAGAGATAATGTGGAAGATTGAAGGGACCGTCACAGTGGTGGCGGTCTTTTTATATACGGGGAAGGGAGAACAGCCATGACGATCATAGAGTGGTTATTGGAAGGGGATATTGTGATTCAGTATCTGGCCAATAAATATCTGCTGGAACAGCCAACGGACCATAAAGACGGCGGATATATAGGACGGTATCTGGACTTGTACGATAGAGGAGAAGAAAAGTGGGGCGGCAGCATTTACACCCGCAAGTGGATATGCAGTACTTACACCCTTCTGGAGCTTAAATACATGGAAATACGCTATAATGATTCCTGCTATCAGGGGGCTGCAGGGATGGTGATGGATGACCTTTGGAAATGCCATGGCAGGATTTCCAAAACCAGGTATCAGGATATGTGTATGTCTGCAATGGTGCTGAGTATTGTATGCTACGCAAGGATGGAGGATGAAAGGATCTATGAGATCATTGACTATATTCTGGGGCATCAGATGAAGGATGGAGGCTGGAACTGCGCCTGGGATTCCGTTCATAACCGTTCTCTTGCGGGGTCTGTACATACCACCCTTTCCGTGCTGGAAGCATTGGCGGATTATGAGAGATACGGGTATGGATACAGGCTGAAAGAAATAAAAGATCAGGCTGCGCTTGGGCAGGAATATCTGCTTAGGAGGGAATTGTTCAAGTCGCTGAGCACAGGTGAGCCCATCCACCAGGACATGGTTCATTTCCATTATCCCTGCCGCTGGAAATATGACTGTTTCCGGGCATTGGAATACTTTACGCGTATTGGCTATCCCTATGACGGCAGAATGAAGGATGCCCTGGACAAGGTGAAGGCAGAGCTTCAAAAGGGCTATATAAACAGAGGGAAAAGTTATGCGGGAAAGGTGCATTTCCCACTTGAAACCGGAACAAAAGGGAGATTCAATACATTCCGTGGGATGTTTATTTTAAAATGTTATGACAAAGACGCTTATGATAATATAGCGGGCTTAAAATTTTCATATGGGTGAGAGGAACAGGGAAAAGAGGCGGATGGGATGTGAAAACTTGATGTGGCTGCTGCACCATGGTATAATGAAACGATGAAAAAATGGAATTGCAGGAAACGGAGACAGATGAAATGAAAAAAGGCGACATTTACGAAGGAATCATAGAAAAGGTAGAATTTCCCAACAAGGGGATCATGGTGATAGATGGTGAGCGTGTGGTTATAAAGAACACAGTGCCGGGTCAGAAAATCCAATGTGTGGTCACAAAAAGAAGAAAGGGAAAGTCCGAGGCCAGAACACTGGAAATCCTGGAGCGTTCCCCTCTGGAACTGCCGGATAATGAGTGCCCTCACTTTGGCCTGTGCGGCGGGTGCATTTACCAAAGCCTGCCCTATGAGGAGCAGCTGAAGATCAAGGAAGGCCAGGTAAGATCCCTTCTGGACAGTGTGGTGGAACCGGAAACTTATGAGTTCCAGGGAATCAAAGCCAGCCCCGCGGTGAAGGGATACCGAAACAAGATGGAGTTTTCCTTTGGGGATGAGGTGAAGGACGGCCCGCTGGCGCTGGGAATGCATAAACGGGGCAGCTTTTATGATATTGTGACAACGCCGGAATGTCAGATCGTGCACCCGGACTTCTGCCGGATCCTGGTGGCTACAAAAGAGTATTTTGAGGAGCTTGGGACTGCGTTTTACAGAAAGCTGCAGCACCGTGGCTATCTGCGCCATTTACTGGTGCGCAGGGCTGTGAAAACAGGGGAGATACTGGTGGATCTGGTGACCAGCACCCAACGGGAATATCTGGGTGGAAGAGATGAGGAGATGGTGCTTTCAGAGTGGAAGGAGCGTCTGCTTTCACTGCCTGTTGACGGAGGGTTTGCAGGAATCCTTCACACGGAAAATGATTCCCTGGCCGATGTGGTACAGAGCGATGCGACCCATATCCTGTATGGACAGGACTATTTCTACGAGGAACTTTTGGGACTGCGTTTCAGAATTTCTCCATTTTCATTTTTCCAGACCAATTCCCTTGGGGCAGAGGTCCTGTATGATACGGCCCGTAGTTTTGTGGGTGAGACAAGGGATAAGGTTGTATTTGACCTTTACAGCGGAACCGGCACCATTGCCCAGATCCTGGCGCCTGTGGCCAAAAAGGTAGTGGGAGTGGAGATCGTGGAGGAGGCAGTGGAAGCAGCCGGGCTGAATGCCGGACTGAACGGGCTAGATAACTGTGAATTCATTGCCGGGGATGTGCTGAAGGTGATCGATGGCCTAAAGGATAAGCCGGACCTGATCGTGGTGGACCCGCCCAGGGATGGGATCCATCCAAAAGCGCTGGGAAAGATCATTGATTTTGGAGTGGAACGGATGGTGTATATATCCTGTAAGCCCACCAGCCTGGTGAGGGATCTGGTGGTGCTGCAGGAGAGAGGGTATCGGGTGGAGAAGGTGTGCGGGGTGGATATGTTTCCGGGGACGGGGAATGTCGAGGTGGTAATAATGATGCGGAATTGCGGTTTAGAAGGAAAATAGAAGGGTTGAACCACAAGATATAGTGGTTTTTGGCGAAAAATCGAGGAAAAAATCGGGCAAAAAATGGCCGTTTTTGACCTCGATTTTTTGGCCTTTTCATAGATGTGAGACGGGTAAAAGAGGATATGGGGTAAAATTTCAGGTCAGCCAGATCAAAAAATGGCGGGCCTTTTTTAATAGAGTATCAAAAATAGAAACGGCTATATGTGAAGGGACAGAGAGGGGAATTTAGATGTTTAAGATTTATTTGAGCCGGACAGTGAGCCCTGGTGTAGGAATAAGCCTGCCGGCTGCGATCGAAGAAATAAGAGAAGCCTATTCTCTTCTGAATGGAACGGATACAGTTCCATTGGAAACAGCTACCGCCTATGTGGAATCGTCCATTCCAAATCTGCGCCAGTACCTGTATGAGGTACCTGTGTCAGAAAAAAGATTGGAGGAACTGAACTACCTGGCCTATCGTGCCAAATGGATGGACAGCCAGGATGAGGCGGTATTCGGAACCGTGATTGAGATGATGAAACCGGAGACACTCCAAGATATGATCAATCTTTCCTGCAACATGGATAAATTCAGATATCTGCCAGGAGTGACAACAGAAGCAAAATTAGGGGAACATCTGCTGAAGGGAAATGCTGATATGGCTATGGAGGAGCAGGCAGCCAGATCTAATTATGAAGGGATTGGAACAGATTATATAAAAAAACACGGTGGTATGTTTCATGCATTTGGCTATACCAGCGGGAGTCAGGAAGAATTGGAGCCCATCTATAGAGGGAAGGAGTTACCGGATCCGAATTACAAGCAGACTTGTAGTTTTAAAGTATGGATCTATAAAGGGAATCCCTATGATAACTATACATTGACCCTTCCGGCAACCGAAAGCAAAATGGATGCGCTTAAGAGCGCTATGGGAATTTCAAACTGGAGCGAATGTAAACAGTTAGCCATCCAGTGCAGAGTGCCAACGCTGTGGGATTGGCTGCCGGAGTATGGTTCCATAGAGGAGTTGAATGATTTGGTGACTGAGTATTGTCAGAGCATGGAGAATCAGCAGGCGCCAGTATTGGAGATGTAAATGAAAAGGTCATCGAATAAAAAATCCAGGTCAGCCAGATTAGAAAATGGCTGGCCTTTTTAAATAGATTATAAAAAAAGAAGGAGGAATTTCATGCAGATCACAACCGATGAGTTACGCAGAATGACAAATCAGGAAGGACTGATCCTCCAGGGCTGTGGAGGGGATGCGCAGGAGTGGGTAGACGGAATCAACGAACTGTTAACACAGGAAGGCATTTTATTGGAAGGGACAGAGTTTAAACATGTGAAGTCATTTTGTCATGAGGGATTGACCAACCTGCTGTTTCCGTTTGAGGATGTGAAACTCGATCTTGGAAAGCTGGCGATATGGAGAATTAAGAGCCATGAGACGTTTGGGGGCACTTGGCTGTCTGATTATGTTTCGAATCGGCTGGGAGGTTTTCGGGACGAGGTGTCTGCACAAAAGACAGATGAGATTCAGCAGCAGGGTGAACACCCGTCTCATCCTGCATGGGAAGGCGAGGAGGATGGTCTGGTTGGGATGTCAATGAAGCAGTAAAAGGGTAAATTGTTAATTAGTCGGAATCCTCACAGTCAATACACCGAAAAAGGATGGTGAGCCATGAATTGAATGATTATATAGTAAACACAGCCATAACTCTTCATACAGGATTTGATGATAGGGAGTGTAACCGCCTGATGTATGAAGGGATGAAGGAAAAGATTAAAAATGACATCCAGACCGCATTCTTAAATGAGGAAAGCCTTAAGGGGTATATCACCAGCGAGCTGACGCTGCGGTTTCTGGACGGCTACAAGGTAAGGGTGGAGTATGAGTTTTCCTGTTACGATGAAAATGAACAGGAGGCGGAAGGGTTTTCCAACTACTGTGTAAAAGGAGTCCAGAGCAGGCTGGAAGAACTGGGATACCGCATGGAAGGAATCAGTTCAAAAGCAGAAGAGATGGATATGGGGTGGCTGGATGAATTGGAATCCATGGTATTCCGTTAGAGAGAAGAGCAGAAAAAATAATCAGCCAGACTTTGATAGGAAAGTGCTGGTGTCCAGTGATACCGTGGAACCGCAGTTATGTCTTTTAAAATAAGGGCATAGCTGCTTTTTTTATATCAAAATCCCACTGATTTGAAAGAAAGGACTGAGAACCATGACTGTAAGATTTATGAAAGGGACGTCAATCGCAGAGCTGGAGCGGGAAATGCAGCAGGTGCCAGGGTTTGGGCCGCGTAGAAGCGGAGTCATCCGGAGCCGGCAGGCTGGAGAGACAGCGGGAGTTGGAAGCTGCCGGTATGTCAATGTGTGGAGAGCAGAAAAAGAACAGGGTATGGACGGCCGTCTGTATACCGCAGTGGATGAGGAAATGCCTCCTGCATTCTATCAGATTTTACTCAGATTGTTGGCAGAGGAGCTGCCGGGATCAGCCCTGACGGTCCGGGTAGGGAAGCTCCGGGAGGAAGGGGAGAAAGGAATTATGTTTTTTAAAAGTGAGGAACACAGGCGGCGGTTTCGTGCGCTCATGCGCTGTGGTCTATATCCGGGGCTTGTGACGGAATCGGGATTTGCAGCGGCCGTGTTTCTATTGAGCAGTGAGGAGAAGCTCTGGGAAAAGGCCGGGCCATTTGTGCAGGAGCGCACGATTGACTACAACCGATTCCGCCTTCGCGGGGCAGATTTAGACAGCTACGCAACGTTCTGTGTGGCGAAGGAATTATGTACCGGAAAACCTTATGTGTCTTTATCGGAATTGGGGGATCCGGAACTGTTCCATGACGGGCTGCTGCGTATGATTATCCATGCGGTCCTAATTAGCCGGCATGGGGTAGGGACTGTCTTAAATGAGGAGGAAGCGGAATGTTAGAAATCCGGATTGGTTATGGGGATATAGTTTCCGAGCTGATGAGAATTCCTATGTCGGCTTCAGACTTTGAGGCTGCCAAAAAGATACTGGACGAGGGGAAAACCGGGAATCAGCCGGTGACGGTCCGTTCTATGGTTTCACCGGTTCAGCCGCTGTCAGAGATGATTACAGGGTTGGATTACGGAGATGAGACGATGCGGAAGGAACTGGACTTCCTGGATTTGCGGCTGCGGCATATGACAAGGAAAGAGCAGGATATTTTTTCTGTGGCGCTTAAATTGGAAACGCCCGGAACGCTGAAGGAGATCATCAATCTTTCCTATAACCTGGATTCCTATGATCTGTTGGAGGATATCAGTGATCCGGGGCGAATTGCGGCAGAGCTGTTACGCAGGGGAAAACAGATTGAGATACCAGAGGTACTGTACCCCATGCTGGATATTGAACGCATCCGGGATTCCTATTTTGCAGACCACAAAGGTGATTACTGTCCAAGTGGCCTTGTTTTAAAGCGTGAGGATACTGTTTATACAGAAGTGTACCAGAACTACCTTCCGGATCCGGGATATGATAAAAATTCAATTTTTCTGCTTCATCTGCGCCACCCCTTACGAAATGGTATGGTTAACTTTTCCCTGGCAATCCCGGCAGATAAAGAAAAAATGGAGTTGGCAAAAAAGGAGCTGGGGATACAGGAGTTTTCCGAATGTCAATGGAATCAGTACGGCGGACCGCTTGATGAGCTGCGTCATTATCTTCCGGTAGGGAGTAAGGTAGAAGAACTGAACCGGTTTGCCTGGTTTTTAAAAGAAAAGGTGCTGGATGGCACGGAGCAAATCGTGGAGAAGCTGAAAGCGGTGTTAACTGCGGAATGCCCCCGCAGCCTGGATGAGGCCATTGGTATTTTAAATGACCTGGATCATTATCAGGTTCTTTCAGAATTTAGGACACCAGAAGACTATGCCAGGTGGCGGATGAAGGATGACGGTTCGCTTTATGTTTCCCGGTTTTGTGAAGCATACCTGGACTGGAACAGCCTGGGGAAGGCGCTGATGAAACGGGATGGAACCAGATGGTCGGAACAGGGAACTGTACTGTGTGATGAGTGGCATTGCAATGAACTGTGCGAGAACGCTTCCGTTATCAGACTGTACAGTCCGCTGTTGGCAGAACTGGTGGATGAAGATGGGTATTCCTCCTTGCTCTCTTCCGTTGGATTGATTTCTTATGAGGAGGATATCCGGGACGCGATTGCTGCAGATGATATCTTAAAAACAGAAAAAGGACTTGCAGATTACCTGGACAATCAGCTTTTAAAGCAAAGGGTAATCAGTATGTGCCCAACGGTAGAGCGCTATCAGTATAATCTCTGGGGTGTGCTGGAAATCAGGAGCCATGGGGAGCTGAACCAGGAGGAGTTAGAGGTCCTCAAACGGGAATGGGCTGGACAAGCATATGATGGCTGGGGAGAAGGTTTTTCACAGGAAGGCATCGAGTGTGAGTCGGACTGTGATCTGTATGTCTATTTTGGTCATTCAAAATTCCGTATACAGACGGAACAGGAACTGAAAGGGATTGTCCCGGAGCAGGAACTGACAGGCATGGAGGGGATGGGCGGCATCTCATAAAGAGAGGGGAAGGAGCCAGCCGATAGATGTGAAACGAGAAATCTGAAAGAGAAGGTGAGGGAGATTGATGCATTATGAACGTGTCAGCAGCGATTTGCAGCAGGCAGAAAGGACCATCAGCATGGCATTGAGATCAACTATAGATTCGGAGACAGAAAAGAGAGCGCTGGAGGAATCGCTTAATCTGGTACAGCAGGCAGCGGAGAAATGCCGTTTGGCGCAGGCCGAGTCCATCCGGAAAACATTTTCACAGGGAATGAGCATGGAGTGAGTCATTCAGGAGGACGGTGAAAAAGGAGGTTGAGAGATGTGAATCAATCGATGCAGGTATGGATCTATGCCTGTCAGTTTGCAGATGATCCTGCCTATCAGGGAAGTGATCTGTCTCTACCGGCTCACCAGGAGGCGGTGAGGGATGCGTTTCAGAGGGCAAGGTTAAAGGAAGGGGAGCCTTATCTTTTGGAGCGCGGCCGGGGCTGGCCGGGATTTATCGAATCGGTTCTGGATCGCTACAATCATACGCTGGAAGAATTGAATCTGTTAGTCTATAAGCTGGCACAGATGACTGAGAAGCAGATCGGAGTTTATGAAGGTGTTCTAAAGGCGCTTCCGGAACGAAACATGAAACAGGTTATCAATGGATTGTATAATCTGGAGCGGTTTGAATTCCTTCCGGGAATTCAATGTGACAATGACATCGGGGAAATGACCATTGACAATGATCTGGATCCGATTTTAAAGGATTTGCCAGGAGACATTTATCCGCTCTTAGATACCGAAAAGGTCGGGGTTTATATAAGGGAAAAGGAAAACGGCGTGTTCACATCCAATGGATACTGTTACTGTGTTTCAGACCAGTGGCAGGAAGTCTATGACGGGAAGCAGCTTCCGGAACAGGTGGAGATTCATCAATCTCAGATTTCTCTGTACCTTGTTCCAAAGGGAACGGAATCGGAGGATTTAGGCGTTGGGGCCTGGCTGGAACTGCCGTATGATGAAGCATCAAAAATCCAAGTATTAGAGAATTTGGGACTGGAATCATTCAAACAATGCAGGATTGCCAAAGTGTACACCGCGGCTCCGCTGTTTGAGCAGTTAGCAGGGCGAGACCATGGCATCGACCGGTGGAACGATTTCGCCAGGAAACTGTCCTCGATGACAGAGAAAGAACTGCTGAAGTACAAGGCGGTAGCTGAGTATGAGAGGTGTTCCAGTTTAGAGCAGGCTGCCAGGCTGACAGATAGGTTGGACGAGTATGCGTTTGATCCGGTACAGGTGACCTACGCTACTTACGGCAGGGAATGTCTGGAGCAGATGGGAGCGGACCTGGAGGCACAGGCGTTCCGGAGATTTGATTTTGAAGGCTATGGGAAAGAGCTGTATGCCCAGACCGGAAGGAAGCTCACGGCCTATGGGGCGGTCTCAAAGGAGCCTGGACTGGAGGAGGTTCAGGCGCAGGACCATTCCATGATGACGCAGGGAATTGGATAGAGGAGGTGAAGAAGTATCAACAGTTTTATATCCTGGGTGGGAGGCAAAAAGGCGCTGCGGAACACGGTGTATGAATTGTCCCCGGCCAGTTTTGAACGCTATATTGAGGTGTTTGGAGGCGGAGGCTGGGTGCTGTTCGGGAGACCGCCGGATCCGAAGGTGATGGAGGTCTATAATGATTTCAATTCCAACCTGACCAATTTATATGCCTGTGTGAAGAACCACACCATGGAGTTTTTACGCCAGTTGGGATTCCTGCCTTTAAACGGAAGGGACGAATTCCTTGTGCTGCGAAGGTTTTTAGAGGGACAGGAGTTTGCAGGAACTTTTCTTGCACAGGAACTGGAGCTGGCAAGGCATAACCTGCCGCCTCTGGAGTTTGAGGAACTGCGTTCCCTCCTTCTGAAACGCGCAGAGCCGGGGGATGTCCAGAGGGCGGCGGCATTTTACAAAGTAATCCGGTACAGTTATGGAAGCGGCTGTACATCTTTTGGCTGCCAGCCCTTTGATGTGAGAAAGACCTTCCACCTGATCTGGCAGGCGGCGGACCGTCTGGCGAATACGGTCATCGAGAATAAAGACTTTGAGGCGCTCATCCGGCAGTACGACCGGGATAACGCCTTTCTTTATTGCGATCCGCCTTATTTTATGACGGAGGACCACTATGAGGTGGATTTCCCAAGGCAGGACCATATGAGGCTTCGGGAAACCCTGGCAGGCTGTCAGGGAAAATGGATGGTCAGCTATAACGATTGCGACTATATCCGGGGGCTGTACGAGGGCTGCCACATCACGGCGGTCAGCCGGATCAATAACCTGGCCCAGCGCTATGACCGGGGGTGTGAATTCCCGGAGGTGATTATTACCAACTATGATCCCCAGGAGCAGAAGAAGTGGGGCAACCAGCAGATGGACTTGTTTTCTGCCGGGCTGTTGGGAGGTGAGACGGAAGATGGAGGGGGATGAAAAGCTCTGGTGGGCAAAGCGCCGGCTGGAGGAACAGACAGAAGGAAAACAGCGCCTGATCACCGGGACCGGGGGATATCTCTTGGTGAAGGTGGATGACAGCTGCCTGGCAGCCTGTTATTTTGCCATGGTCAGGCATCAGAAAACAGGGCGGTATCATGCGGATGTAAAGGGCTATCTGCGGACATTCAGCGGGTACTGCAATGGAACACGGCTGGAGCAGCTATCAGAGGAAATAAGCGGACTGGCGGCGCTTGTGAAGGAACTGGAGACCGCACAGCTTAGCGTGAGTGAGGAGGAACTTCAGGAATTCATCCGGGAGTTAGAACAGCCGGATAAGACAGCAGAAGGAGAGGAAAGGGAGGCGTAATGAGAAACGTGAAAATAAATGGGAGAGTGGCGGAGGATGGAAGCATCATCCTGCCGCCAGGAGTATTGGAGAGTATGTGCCTGAATCCAGGGAATCTGGTAGCACTGGAGTTTGCCCCCACCAGTCCGGTAAAAGAGGCTAACGGTTATGGACCGCGGTTTCAGGTGGAAACGGGTATCTGTGAGGCGGATATCATTGCCGATGAGGAGGAAGCAGCACTGGTAGTTCCTCATGATTTACTGAACGATGCTCATATTCCCATGGATGCAGGGCTGGTGGTACAGACGATTCCGGGGGCGATCTTAATCGGTGATACGGATCCCATGGCGGCGGTCCAGGCGCCGCTTCTGGAGATCTTGTCCCTGTTTGGGATATCCGAGGAGGAAGCGTACAAGACAATCGAAGAAGGAGGTTACTACGATGAATAAGCCGGTATATAAGGTGATGGACAGTAAGGGAAGGGTGTTGATTCCGAGGGAACTGCGTCTGGCGGCCGGTATGTGCGGCGGGGATATCCTGGCCCTTCAGCTCCAGGAAGGGAAGGTATCCGTGCGTAAGGTGGAAATCGTGGAGGTGGGGGACCAGTCACCGGAAGCGGTGGAGGCATATGTCCGCGCAGCTATTAAAACTATGCCGGATGCGGTTCGGTTAAGCTTGATTTCAGACCTGTCCGGGCTGGTCCGGGAGAAGGAGGGGAGCCATGTCGGATGATCGAATTTTTACAGACAGGGATTGTGTGGAGATAGGAAGCGGCTGCTCTTTGAAAGGAAAGGTGGTTGTTTTAAAAGAATCTGCACTGGAGGCTGGCTTTGTCCGGCCGCTTTATTACTGCACAGGCGGGAATGGTGCCAATGCGAATGCCTTGGGAAAGCCTGTGTTTCTGGTGAACTTAAAGAATGGTGAATTTGAACGCTGCGCCCGGGATCATGTGCTTGGTGTGTTAAAGCCGGAACTTTTGCCGGATGAGGAGAAGCTTCAGCTCTCCCAGATCCGCCCCCTCGATGCCCTACCGTTGGAGAACCATGAACCCCAGTATAGCGGATACAGTTTCCTGGAGGATGGAAGGTATGCGGCCGGGGTGTGGCTCTGCAATGAAAAGGAAGCCATGGAATATGTGGAAATGCAGAAGCTCTATCAGCACCGGATCATGCTCTGTGACCGGAATGATTTCTGTGTCTGGGAGGTGCGGGATGGCAGGCAGGTTTACCCTACACAGGAGGCGTTAGATCAGATGCGCCAGGGATTGGAAGGTAGTCCGGGACCAATACAGATGTAAGAAGAGAATTACGATTTAGCCTACCGGGCGGCCCATGGTTTTGTCAGGTCTGCTGCATGTTCTGCCCTAATGTTTGTTGGTTTTTGTGAATCGCTTTCCGGCGTACAGCGTGGTATGGTGTTGAGCTGACACAATAGGTAAAGTAGGAAAGTGAGGGCAGCGGATGTCTAAATACGTGTACAAAATGAACCTTCCTCAGTACCGGTTTTACAACCACATGGTGGGGGATGGGGAGGAACGGAAAGAACTGATCAGTGACCTGCTGGCGGCGGAAATGATACTGGAGAGGGGAAATAAGAAGGAGCGCAGCCAGGCGTTAATAACGCTGGCAACCAAGAAAAATCGTCTGGCGGATTTCATTTACAGCCAGGAGGAGGACCGAAAACGCTGCCTGAAGGATCTGACGGGGCGGGACATGAAGCAGTTCCGGAAGCGCCTGGACCATTACCTGGATATGCTGCTCATGATCCCATTCTTTCAGGGGCAGTCCGAAAAGAAACGGCGATATGTGGATGAAAAGTCCGTCTCATCCATTCCCCCAGAGCAGAGAAGCCGCCGCTTTCAATACGACATGGAGAAGGGGAAATATTATACCGAATATGACTGTGTTCCTAAACTGCTGCTAATCAATGAGCAGCTCTATGAAGAATACGGTTACTATGAGATGACCGAAACAGACCGGGAGAACCTGGAACGACTGGTGGCAGATGATGTGCATTACATCATCAACATCCAGGGAAGCAGTGGCGGAGACTGTGCTTATCTGGTAGAGAAGGATGAGGAACTCTGCATTAAGATCCTGGATCGTCTGAAGGGGAGCAGGAAAATTTCCATGGAAAACATGGTCGGAAAGGCAGATGGTGTGGCTGCCGTATTCTTAAGTCTCCTGGACTATTTGCAGGAAATGGAACTGGCGGAGCAGAGATGGCGCAAGTATCTGGAAGATCATCCCAGGAAGTCGGAGTATGCGGGAAAGGCGATTCAAAGTCAGCGGTTTGTAGACAAAAATAGTATCAAGGTGTTCGATATGAAACAGGAAGGAGCAGCCCCGGATTCCATCGGAGCTGTTTATTTTTTAAGTAAGAAGAACAGCGGGAGAGGCGGATTTAGGAGGACGGGGTATGAAATGCTGCCTCATACCAGGAGAGGCCATTACCGGAAATACAAGAATGGGAAAACCATCTATGTGAAGGCAGCTATTATTCATAAGGAGAAGTATGAAGGGATCCAGTCGGCTCATCGGATGAATCAGCCAGGAGGGAAAAACAAGCTGGAACAGGAGGAAGAAGGAAACGCCTTTTCACAGGGCATGAGCCAGTAACTGGTATAAGGAGGAATTTGAGATGTGGCATGGATTTTGGGTCAGGGATGCACCTAGAGGAAATAGGAATGTCTGGGGAAGACGCTGCAGGCTCCAAAGATGAACAAAACAGACGAGGAAAGGAGTGGAAGCCCTATGCGTGGAATTCGAGTGGAACAGGGGCGGATTATGTACTTCGGAAATCCGGCCGGCTACATTGCCGGCAGCCAGGCGGTGGTGGATCCAATTTTTAAGGGGAAAGAGCTGGAGACCTATCTGGAACGGCAGGGAGGGATAGAAGAGGTGGTGTGGAAAGGCGGTGTGTATGACCGATTGATGAATGGCCAGGCCGAGATACAGGGAGGAGACCCCTTAAAGAACTGCCGGATCTGGCAGTTGAAACCGGATGTCAATATCTATATGAAATTCATTGGATATGAAATGCTGGTTGAGAAATTTGGAGAACCGGAACCGGATAATTACCGCATGGTGTATGACGGTGAAATTGAAACCAATGAGATGGAGCGGATTTTTGAGAAATTTAATAGTGAGCAGGAGGTGCCGGGATATATGGGACACTCCCTTTCCGTGTCGGACGTCATTGAGTTATACGATGAGGGATCCAGTGAATTTTATTACGTGGACTATACGGACTTTAAACCGGTTGCGTTTGGAGGACCGGAGCCGTCCCATTCCCAAACGCTTCAGCTGTAATAAAGGAAACCAGGCAGCGAAGACTGCCTTTTATTATGTAAGGAGGAGCAATTCATGAAAGCAAGATTTGAGCATATGAAACATGCGGCGGAACAGAAGATGTGGAAGGTACGGTTTGTCCTTATGGGCCGTTCCGGAGAAAATTTCATTGATAGTGCCATCAAAATTCTGATGGCTGTTGTGATCGGCGCTTTGCTGCTGGCAGGTCTGTACGCATTATTCTCTGAAAATGTGTTACCCACTTTATCCCGGCGTATTACCGAGATGTTCAACTATGCAGGCTAACAGAAAACACAGAAAGAAAAAGAAAGAAGGAGGAACATTATATGCCTACTGTAGACGTAAGAATTACATCCATGTACCCGCCAGGAGAAGCGGGGAGTATCCGGGGGTATGCATCCGCCACGGTCGACAGTTGTATTGGAATCCGGGGGATCAAAGTAGTGGATGGAGGGGAGCGTGGACTCTTTGTTTCCATGCCCAGCCGGAAGACAACGGAAGGATATAAAGAAGTGTGTTTCCCGGTAACGGCAGAGTTTAGGGAACAGCTTCACAATGCAGTGTTATCGGCCTACCAGCAGGCGTTGGAACAGTCTGTAGCCCCGCAGACAGGCGCTCCCCAGCAGGAAACACCAGAACAGGCCGGGGAACAGCCGGGTTTGCAGATGTAGGATGCAGGGAGCCCTGTTTATTGTTCTGCTGCTGGCCGCCTCCTTTGTGGATCTGAAGCGGCGGGAGATACCGGACTGGGTGAGCGGCGGCATAGCCGCCCTCTCCCTCCTGCATATTCGGCCGGAATGTCTTTTGGGGATCATCCCGGCACTGTTTTTCCTGGCGGCGGCGGTAAGAGGGGGAATTGGCGGTGGAGATGTGAAACTGGCGGCAGCCTGCGGCCTTGTGCTGGGGCTGCAGCATGCCATGATGGGAACCATGCTGGGGCTGCTGCTCCAGCTTCTGTTTCATCTGTGCGCAAGGTGTGTGCTGCCGCTTTTTAAAAGGCCGGTGTGGTCTTCATATCCAATGGCTCCATTTCTGGCCATTGGATATGCGGTTGCTTATTATGTTTAGAAGGAGTAGGAAAATGAAGAAAAGAGTGCTGAGTTTGTTTGTATTGATTGGCTGTATGAGTGTTCTCGGCCTTCGGTTCAGGAAAAGGGCAGACCGTTTGCAGTGAGGTAAGGAGAATCAATATGGCAATGGAGAGAGCAATACACAAAATATCCGATGCAGTTGGATTTCGTAGGGGTCAAGGGTAGAAGGAAGGGAGACAAAGATGAATTTCTTTAAGAACAGAACCGTGATTGGCTTGCTATGCATTGTACTGTCCCTGGTAATCTGCTTTGCAATCACGCCGATGTTTAACCGGACAATCAGTGAGAAAACAGAGATTGTCCGGGTTACCAAAAATATCCGGATTGGGGATGAGATTACAAAGGACATGGTGAAATCGGTTGAGGTGGGAGCCTATAACCTGCCGGAGTCCGTTGTGCGTAATATCGATGAAGTGGTTGGAAAGTATGCATCGGCGGATATGGCACCGGGTGACTATATCATTTGTTCCAAGGTGGCGGAGGAGCCAGCAGCGGAGAATGCCTATCTTTATAACCTAAACGGGGAAAAGCAGGCTATTTCCGTCAGTGTGAAAGCGTTTGCCAATGGGTTGTCCGGAAAGCTGATCAGCGGGGATATTGTATCTGTGATTGCGCCGGATTATAGGAAACAGGGATCAACGGTGATACCGCCGGAGCTTCAGTATGTGGAGGTTATTGCGGTTACAGCAAATAGCGGATATGACGCCAATACAGGAGAACGGGGCGATGAGGAGACGGAGAAAGAACTGCCGGGAACCGTGACCCTTCTGGTTACACCGGAGCAGGGAAAGGTCTTGGCAGAACTGGAAGCGGATGGGAAGCTGCATTTATCTCTGGTATACCGGGGAACAAAGGAAAATGCCCGGAAGTTTGTGGAAGCCCAGAGAATCATGCTGGAAGAACTATATCCACCAGAGGGAGAAGAAACGGAAGGGAACACGGAGGGGGAAAGCAAAACAGCAGGAACAGAAGCAGTAGAAAAAGTCGATGAAGAAACAATTCAGGGAAGGGAGCCGGAGTCAACCGCAGGAAGTGAGAGCGGGGTGGAATAAATGCTGAATTTCAAAAAGGGGAGTATTTTCGACCGTTCGGCAAAGGCGCAGGAGGATTTCATGGATGAGCCAGGGAATCAGGTCCTGGCGGTCTGGGGGAGCCCGGGAAGCGGGAAATCCACAGTGGCTGTGAAGCTGGCAAAGTACCTGGCCGGAAAGAAGCGGAACGTGATCCTCCTAACCTGCGATATGACAGCTCCCATGCTGCCCTGTATCTGTCCTCCGGCGGACTTAGAATGTGAACAATCCCTGGGAAGTGTGCTGGCGGCCGCCCAGGTGACGCAATCCCTGGTCCGTCATAACCTGATTACCCATAAAAAGTACGACTACCTGACTATGATGGGAATGCTACGGGGAGAGAATGAATATACCTATCCGCCTTATAATGCCAAGCAGGCAACGGAGTTGATTGCGTGTCTCCGGGAAATAGCTCCTTATGTGATTATTGACTGTGGAAGCTACATTGCCAATGATATTCTGTCTGCCATTGCGCTGATGGAGTCCGATGCGGTTCTCCGCCTGGTAAACTGTGACTTGAAGAGTATCAGCTACCTTTCCAGCCAGCTTCCTCTGCTGCGGGACAACAAATGGGATGCGGAAAAACAGTATAAAGTAGCCAGCAACATCAAACCCAATGAGGCCAGCGAACATGTGGAGCAGGTGCTTGGAAGTGTGACGTTTAAGCTGCCTTATTGCGCGGAACTGGCGGCGCAGAGTCTAGCCGGGGATCTTCTGGCGGATTTATCTTTGCGGGAGAGCAAAGGGTTCCGAAAGGTGATTGAGGCAATCAGCAGGGAGGTGTTTGGATGTTAGGGGAAAAGCGCTCCGGGGATATATTGGGGCCGGGACCGAAGCGGGAAACTGGTGGACAGGCGGCAATGGCAGGAGTGGCCGGCAATGAACAGGAAGTAGAACTGCAGAAATATAGCGATTCCGAGGGGCTTAATGTACGAACTGAGGATGAATCAGCACAGAGAGGAGAAAGAGAAGCCGCTGTGCCGGAAAAGCAGCCTGTTTTGGAAAAACTGAGTTTAGAAGAGATCAGTAGAACAGAAGAAGAGGACGAAGAGCGGCGGCTTTTTCAAGAATCGCAGGTTCCTCGCGCCCACAACCTGTTCTTTTCTCCGCAGGGAGAAGGCCGGGAATTTACGGATGTTTTAAAAGAAGTGCAGGAGTACATTTCCAGTAAATATTCTACGCTGATCATCGACCAGGGGAGCGGGGATGTCAAGGATCAGATTAAGCGCTATATCACCAAGTATGTGCAAGACTACCGGATCGCAGTAAAGGGGATGGACCGTCAGGAACTGGTGGATACCATTTATACTGAGATGGCGGAGTTTTCCTTCCTCACCAAGTACGTGTTTGGGACAGGGATTGAGGAGATCGACAGTGCGACACGTTCCTAGCTGAAAAGGTTAGGCACTAAACGTAAGAATGTAACAAA